>CAZSWE010000063.1:0-5964 GCA_964610715.1 uncultured Candidatus Planktophila sp. | reverse complement strand
GGCGTCGTTGGTCCAACCAATGTGAAGGTAGAAGATGTGAAATGGGAAGATTTCGAATCTACTGTCCGCATCAACCTCTTTGGAACTGTCTGGCTTACTCAAGCCGTTGTGCCTTACATGAAGAAGGCTAAGTACGGGCGCATCGCGCATGTGGCATCGATTGCCGGCAAAGAAGGAAACCCAGGCATGACCCCATATAACGTTTCTAAGTCAGGAATGATTGGCTTTGTAAAGGGTGTTGCGAAAGAGATTGCACCAGATGGAATCACCATCAACTCGCTCGCACCTGCCGTTATCCGCACGCCGATGAATGCTGATACCAGCGATGAAACTTTAAAGTACATGATTTCGCGTATCCCGATGGGTCGCGTTGGTGAAGCAGAAGAAGTTGCCGAGATCTTGGCTTTTATGGGATCAAGCGCTTGCTCATTTACAACAGGCTTTACCTTTGATGCATCCGGCGGTCGAGCAACTTACTAATTACTCTTCGTCAATCATCTCCGCATAAATCTGTGAGCGATAGCTGACGCCGAGATCTTTGAAGATCTTCTTTAAATCTGATTTAACGGTATTGACGCTAATGCCCTGTGCATCTGCAATCTCTTGATTATTGAGCCCCTTAATAACCAAATTAACGGTCTCTCGGTGGCGATCATTGAGGGCTTCGATTTTGCGCTTCATTGAAGTCGTAGGTGGCTCGAGAGTTACCACCTTATCTCCACGAGTCTTATCGAGATAAGTTTCAAAGAGGCGACCTAGTGTTCGCAGTAACTCTATGTCTCGGCGACTTCCTGGGGTTGCCACTCCAAAGGCGAGAGAGAGGCAGTAACTTGAATCTTGGTTCCAATGTATTGGTTGGCAGAGAATCTCTTCGATGCCGAGTTTTTCTCTAAAGAGCGCACTCTGCGGATACTTATCAAGCCACTCCTCTTTGCTGGCAAGGTAGACATCCTTGCCTGAGTTGAGGCAATCAATTGTTGGAAATTGTGTCGTAGTCCGGAGCCAGCTCAAACCAACTAGCGACTCTTGATCTAGCCCAGAGCTGCCAACAATAAAGAGATCTCCTGTTGCAGTCTTTTCAGTCAGCGCAACATAGACAGCGTTATCTTCGGCGAGAACATTCTTATGAAGATTGTGAAGTATCTCTTGCAAATCGGAAGGGGCGCCCAGTAAGTATGCGGCAAAGTCTTCGATTCTCTTCATGGAATTATTATCCCTTGCAATTGCTCACTCAATCCTTAATAGTTGATGTGAGAAATCCACAGTAGCCCCGACGGGATTCGAACCCGCGTAGCTGGCTTGAGAAGCCAGAGTCCTAGGCCGCTAGACGACGGGGCCCTAGTCCTTCCATTAAAATTCAAACTATCTGTACTGCGCTGGGGTACCAGGACTCGAACCTAGACTTACTGAACCAGAATCAGCAGGGCTGCCAATTACCCCATACCCCAATAACTTTTCGCGCTTGGCGGCGCAAGACGAAAGTTTACCTTAAGAAAATAGGGAAAATTACAGCGATAGAGCCAGTGAAATACGTGCAAGGCAGGCCTGCTTACCAAGCAACTCCATTGATTCAAAGAGCGGTGGCGAGATCGTGCTGCCGGTCGTTGCGATGCGCAGAGCGGTAAATGCAATGCGTGGTTTTAGCCCCATCTCTTCAATGAGCGATGTACGCAGGGCAGCTTCAATGGCTTCATGGTTCCAGGTAGAAAGTTGCTCCAACTCAGATTGAGCACGCTTCAATATTGATTTGGCGCTCTCATCGTTTACCTTAGAAACTGCATCGCTATCGATGGCAAACTCTTTGACAAAGAGGAATTTGAGGAGCTGTGGAGCTTCATCTAACTTCACGATGCGCTCTTGGATCAGCGGAAGCGCCTGCTTCACAAGCGCGATTTCGGCATCGGTACCCTCGATGATTGCAGCTTTTTTGAGGAAAGGAATTGTCCACTTGGCAAAGTCTTCAACGCTAAGAGCGCGAATCTTGTCGCCGTTAATTGCTTCTAACTTCTTCATATCAAAACGAGCTGGTGATGAGTGCACCTTTTCAACGGTAAAGAGTTCGGTGAGCTCTTTCATCGAGATGTTTTCCACATCATCGCCAGGTGACCAACCGAGAAGCGCTAGATAATTACAGATTGCTTCAGGCAAATAACCTTGTTCGCGATACCAGGCAATCGAAACTTCCCCGTTGCGCTTGGAAAGCTTGGCATTATCTTGGCCCATCACAAATGGCAGGTGGGCAAATACTGGGTAATCTTCCAAAGCGACGCCCATCGCCTGATAGACGCGAATCTGTCGTGGCGTTGATGAAAGTAGATCTTCGCCCCGTAGCACGTGGGTAACGCCCATCAAAATATCATCGACTGCAACAGCCAAGGTGTAGAGCGGTGAGCCATCGGCGCGCACCAAGACAAAGTCAGGTACAAACTTGTGATCAAAGGTCACTTCGCCACGAATTTCATCGACAAAAGTAGTTGAGCCTTCAGGCATGCGCATTCGGACTACGCCTTCGCGGCCTTGCGCTTTAAAGGCAGCGATCTGATCTGCAGTCAGTTCGCGGCAATGGCCGTTATAGCCAGGTGCAACGTTGGCTTTGCGCTGTTCTTCGCGGACTGCTTCAAGTTCATCTGGTGAGCAGTAGCAGTAGTAAGCATCTTTTTGGTCAAGGAACTTCTGCGCCCATTGCGCATAGATATCTAAACGTTGTGATTGCAGGTAAGGACCATTAGGTCCACCAACTTCTGGGCCTTCATCCCACTGCAGACCGAGCCACTTCAAGGTATCGATAGCTGCCTGAATGTATTCATCAGTAACGCGGGTGGTATCGGTATCTTCAATACGGAAGAGGAATGTGCCACCTGTATGGCGGGCGTACGCCCAATCAAAGAGCGCAGTGCGAATATTGCCAACGTGCAGATCGCCCGTTGGTGATGGTGCAAAACGAACCTTTACCTTTTTCGCGCTCATACTCGTGCACTCACCTTATTAGTTAGTTGGCCAAGACCTTCGATGGAGATTGCAACAGTTGATTTTTCCGGCATTGGGCCAATTCCTGCCGGTGTTCCGGTGATGATGACATCTCCTGGTAACAGCGTCATCACTTGGGTGACAAAGTGCACGATATCGGCGACCTTAAAGATCATGTCAGAAAGTTTTGCATCTTGCTTGATTTCACCATTAAGAGTCGTGGTGATGCGTTGATTGCCTGGAACAAACTCTGTTTCAATCCATGGGCCAATGGGGCAGAAAGTATCGAAAGACTTGGCGCGCATCCATTGGCCATCTTTCTTCTGAATCTCGCGGCAGGTGACGTCATTTGCCATGGTGTAACCGAAGATCACATCGTTAACGCGCTCTTTTGGAACCTCTTTGCAGACGCGACCGATAACAATCGCAAGCTCTGCTTCATAATCAATTGTTGGAGCAATAGATGGCCAGACGATGGTGTCGCCTGGGCCAATCACTGAAGTATTTGGCTTTAAAAAGATGATCGGTTCATCGGGTACTACCCCACCCATTTCAGCGGCGTGATCGGCGTAGTTCTTACCAACAGCCACAATCTTGGAGCGAGGAATGACTGGCGCCAGAAGGCGAACCTTGGTCAGTTCGACCTTGGCGGCGGTCTTTTGAATACCGTGATAAATCGGGTCTCCAGAGATGATTGAGATCTGGTTATCTTCTTCCAGAATTCCATAGAGCGGGTCGCTACCTAGTCCTGCATCAGGTTGCGGAGAAAATCGAACGACGCGCATTGGCCAATCTTATCTTTTGTGAGGCGATATTCCTAAAGCGCGGTTTCTTCGCCGTTGGAATTGATATAGAAAACTGTTGCACTTGGTGCAAAGCCCTTAATCGCCTTGATATTTGCAGGCTGCGCGCCACATGCAACAACGCTTTCAATTCCAGTGATTCCTGATGCGAGTGCCACAGTCAGCACTGCTTCAAAAGCGTCAAGGTTGAGTGATGGTGAAGCGATATTGATGGCGACATATGTGCGTCCGGTGTTATCGCGCAACGCGGCAGCTTGTGTTGCACCGCTGCGAGCAAGGGTGGCGGTCGCAAGGGTGACGAGCTTGTTATCTTCTGGATTATTCATGCTCATCAACCTCCTTTTCTGGGCGCTCAATAATAACTGAACTGATACGACGTCTACGTCCGATTGGGCGCTCTGAAGTTACCGACCAACCCTGTAAATCAATGGTTGAACCGGCAATTGGTACGCGGCCAAGTTTTTCTGCCATGTATCCACCGATAGTATCGACATCTTCAAACTCTTCACGATCGATTTCAATACCGAGCGCATCAGCTAAATCTTCAACATGCATCGTGGCTTTAGCGCGAGCCTTCTTATCGCTAATCCAGGTAAATGCTTCTACCCCATCATCGTATTCATCGGCAATTTCGCCAACAATTTCTTCGATGATATCTTCAATAGTAATGATGCCAGCAGTTCCACCATATTCATCAACAACAATTGCTAAGTGAATCTGATCGCGCTGCATCTCTTTCAGTAGCTCTGCCGCCTCTTTATTTTCGGGGACAAATACTGCTGGGCGGATATGTTGCTCAACTTTTTCAGTTGTTTCGGCTTCATGGTGGTCCAGAGCGCGCCTTGCTAAATCTTTTACATAGGCAATACCAATGATGTTATCGATACCGGTACCAACTACAGGAATTCGGGAGTAGCCAGAACGTAGCGCGAGTGAGAGCCCTTGGCGCAAGGTCTTATCGCTTTCAATCCAGACCATATCGGTGCGTGGCACCATCAATTCGCGGACCAAGGTATCGCCGAGTTCAAAGACGTTGTGAATCATCTCGTGTTCATCGGATTCAACGAGCCCGCGGTTGTGGGCGTGATCCATCAGGTCACGGAGTTCGTTCTCATTGGTAAATAGACCTGCGGCAAAGCCTTTAAATGCCAAGGTAAGTTTCTTGCGAATATTGATCACTGCTGTGACCACTCCTTCACTATCTTCTCTTGTAGGGCGAACATAACTTTTTCCTCATCAGGATCGGCATGGTCATAGCCGAGGATATGTAAGAGGCCATGGGTGGCCAATATATAGATTTCATGTTCAGTGCTATGACCTGCTTCAAGCGCTTGCTTCGCTGCAACTGCTGGTGCAATCACAATATCTCCGAGCGTCACGATATCGCCTCTCTTTTCAGGCATATCCATCGGGAATGAAAGTACATCGGTCGTGCCAGGTTCATCCATCCACTTGATATGGAGTTCTTCCATCTCTTGTGGATCTACAAAGGTCAAAGAAATTTCGCACTCAGGATTGAGCTCCATATAGTCAATGCCAAAGTTAAGGAGAGTATGCATCTGAGTTTCAGGCACCAAAGCTCCAGAGCGATTTACTAGTTCAACGGTCATATGGGATTAGTTGTTACGAATTGGGCGAGGGACTGATTTAGTCGCCTCAAATGTGTCGTATGCCTTAACAATGTCACCAATCAAACGATGGCGAACAACATCTTCGGTGGTCAGATCCATAAATGAGATATCGGCAACGCCACCCAAGATATCGCGGATGATGGCAAGCCCAGAACGTTGTCCATTTGGCAGATCTGTCTGCGTGACATCTCCTGTAATTACCATCTTGGAACCAAAGCCAAGGCGAGTCAGGAACATCTTCATCTGTTCAGGTGTGGTGTTCTGTGCCTCATCCAAGATAATGAAGGCATCGTTAAGTGTGCGACCACGCATAAATGCCAGCGGAGCAACTTCAATAACGCCGGTCTGCATCAAACGTGGAATGGCTTCGACATCAATCATGTCGTGCAGCGCATCAAATAACGGGCGCAAGTAAGGATCAATCTTCTCGCCTAGCGTTCCTGGTAAAAATCCCAACTTCTCGCCCGCTTCAACAGCAGGACGAGACAAGATAATGCGATTTACTTTCTTCGCCTGCAGTGCAGCTACGGCCTTAGCCATCGCAAGATAAGTCTTTCCCGTTC
>CAZSWE010000062.1:0-6035 GCA_964610715.1 uncultured Candidatus Planktophila sp. | reverse complement strand
CACCTGAAAGAACTCCAGCAGGCTTCTGTTGATCAGGGCCTTTAAATCCAAAGGCTGCAACATAGGCACGGGAAGGCATTTCAACTTGGCCCACCTTCATAAAATCTAAACCGTCGGAGACAACTTCAAAGAGCGTCTTCTTAGGATCGATTCCACCACGTGACTGATCGACATATGAAATCTTTACAGTTTCACCGATTTTTACCTCACCTGAATCTGCTTGTTCCATACCGAGAATCGTCTTAAAGAGCGTGGTCTTACCGGCGCCGTTTGGCCCGATAACACCAACGATTCCGTTACGTGGAAGTGAGAATGAGAGATCATCGATTAGAACGCGGTCTCCAAAGCCCTTTGTCAGATGTGAAACTTCTACAACAATATTTCCAAGACGTGGACCAGGTGGAATTTGAATCTCTTCAAAGTCCAACTTACGCATCTTGTCGGCTTCAGCTGCCATCTCTTCGTAGCGAGCAAGGCGAGCCTTTGACTTAGCTTGGCGACCTTTTGCATTCTGGCGAACCCATTCAAGTTCTTCAGTAAGTCGCTTAGCGCGCTTGGCATCTTTCTGACCTTCAACCTTGAGACGGGCAGATTTAGTTTCCAGATATGTGGAGTAATTGCCTTCATATGGATATGCGCGACCACGATCGAGTTCGAGAATCCATTGCGCAACGTTGTCCAAGAAGTATCTATCGTGGGTAATCGCAACGACTGTGCCTGGGTACTTACTTAAATGTTGCTCTAACCAGAGAACTGATTCAGCATCAAGGTGGTTGGTAGGTTCATCGAGCAGTAAAAGATCAGGTGCTTCAAGAAGCAACTTACATAACGCTACGCGGCGCTTTTCTCCACCAGATAAAACTTTGACATCCGCATCAGGTGGCGGACAACGTAAGGCATCCATCGCCTGTTCCAGTTGTGAATCAAGTTCCCAAGCATTGCGGTGATCGAGTTGCTCTTGGAGCTCGCCCATTTCAGCAAGCAACTTGTCGTAATCTGCATCTGGATTAGCCATCTCTTCAGAGATTTCATTGAAGCGGCGAACCATCTCCATGGTTTCAGCGACGCCTTCTTGCACATTCTCAAGAACTGTCTTCTCTTCATTCAGGTGTGGCTCTTGGAGAAGAATTCCGACTGTGTAACCGGGAGACAGATAAGCCTCGCCATTTGAAGGTTGTTGCAGGCCGGCCATGATTTGAAGAACTGTTGACTTACCAGCACCGTTTGGACCGACAACGCCAATCTTTGCACCAGGCAGAAACATCAAAGTTACGTCGTCGAGAATTACCTTCTCACCATGCGCTTTACGCGCCTTCTTCATCGTATAAATGAACTCAGCCATAAGGCGAGACTCTACCCGTCAATGCTTCGGTAGACTTACTCCGCAATCGCAGATGTTCCTCACAAGTGCCCGTAGCTCAGTCGGATAGAGCAACCGCCTTCTAAGCGGTAGGTCGCTGGTTCGATTCCAGCCGGGCACACATTGCTTGCCAAAAAAACTGGGTAGCCCACCTTTCGGTGGACTACCCAGTGCTATTTGTAAGTGGTTACTTATTCATCTTCGCAATCTGTGCCTTTGCCTTTTCAAGGAATGTGCCTGAAACAACCACATATCCAAGCTTTGGATCAACTGCAGAACATGCTGGAGACAAGATGTGCTCTGCCAGTTGCTTTACTGCAGCGCCCACGGCCTTGTCCTTGTATTCAGTTTCAACGAGCATGTAAGAGATGATTCCTAGCGTGTAGGCGCCAGCTACCTTGGTGCCGTAATCGTAGGTAACGATTCCGTTAGCATCCTGATTTGCTTCACCAAGGAAGGCTGAAACTGCACCTGAATCTGGGTATGTGAAGTTTCCGGCTGCATTACCTACGTAAGCTGCGCGAAGACCGTATGCATCTCCCCAGTTCTTTTCAGCGTATGTAATTGAGTACTTGGTCTTTGCAGCAAGTGTTGCAATACCTTGTGACTGGTTAGCTCCAACGATACGTCCAATGTTTCCAGATGCATTGATATTGCCTGGGAACGCTGTTGTGAATGCGTCGTTACCCTTCTTAGTCCAAACGCTTGGTGCTACACCGTTAAGCCATGTTGTGAAGTTATTTGTTGTACCTGAACCGTCAGCGCGGAAAACTACCTTGATTGGCTGATTTGGAAGTGTGTAGATAATTGACTTTGTACCTGTACGAAGAACTACAGGATTGCCGCTCTTATCTTTAACGGCATTTCCTTGTGCATCCTTCTTGTAAACAACTGTTGTAACTGAGCGGTTGTTGTCAGCCACGATTGCTGGATCGTTCCACTTAGTGATTTCACCAGCGAAGATCTTTGCAACTGTTACAGGTGAGAGGTAGATATCCTTCTTTGCAGGAAGGTTTACGAGCACCGCGATTGGAGCTGCGATAATCGGTGCGTGGAAGACTGTTGAACGCTTTGTTGTTGCAGTATGGGCTGAATCTGAGAACCAGAACTGGCCGATACCTGAATCTGAATTCTTCTTACCTGTGCCTGAGCCAGTTGATGTATAAACATAAGAGTGATTTGTTGCCTTTGCAAAGCCTGCCTTGCAAGCCTGTAGAAGTGGGTCAACGAAAGATGCGCCAGATCCCTGGAGATCTACTGCATGAGCTGGTGTTGCAGATGCAACTGCAATAAAGCCGGCTACTACGAGAGCCTTGGCCTTCTTTGAAAACTTCATTTGTTCCCCTTGTGCTAATTGGTAGGTACTCCCTACAGGGGCGAAGTTACGTTTGGAGCGTTACCGGCTAGCCACAATTAGGTAAACGTTGCGGTTCTAGAAAGTGAACAGATGGGTTTAGCCGAAACGCCCTGTTACGTAATCTTCGGTGCGCTTATCTTGAGGCGAAGAGAAGATTTTGCTCGTAGGAGCCGCCTCAATCATTTCACCAGGTCCACCATCAGAGAGGAAGAAGGCGGTGTAGTCAGAGACGCGGGCAGCCTGCTGCATGTTGTGGGTCACGATGACGATAGTCATTGATTTAGCCAGCTCTGCGATGGTCTCTTCAATTCTAAATGTTGATCCTGGATCGAGCGCTGAACATGGTTCATCCATCAACAACACCTGTGGCTCAACTGCCAGAGAACGAGCGATACAAAGACGCTGCTGCTGTCCACCCGAGAGCGCTCCACCATGTTCGTCGAGGCGATCTTTTACTTCATTCCAAAGGCCAGCACGAGTCAGGCAAGATTCCAGTAGTTCATCGGTATTGCTCTTCTTAATCTGAGCGAGCTTCAAACCCGAGAGAACATTCTGTCCAATAGTCATAGATGGGAATGGGTTTGGCTTCTGAAAGACCATACCGACGCGCAAGCGAATCTTCGTGACGTCTGTACCTGGTGCGTAAACATCCTTACCGTCGAGAAGCACTTCGCCAGCCATCGCAGCTGTCGGAATAAATTCGTGCATACGATTGAGTGTGCGGATAAATGTTGACTTACCGCAACCTGATGGACCAATCAGTGCAGTGACTGTTCCTGCTGCGAAATCGAGGCTGATGTCAGAGAGAACATGCTTCTTACCAAACCAGGCATGAACTCCACGTGTCTCAAGACCTGTACCAAGAAGTGTGGTGCCCGGCTGGGACATGGTTCTGGCAGATGCGACGCTCGATAGCGATGCTGGCTTGGCATGTGATGTTGTCATTTTCTCTTCCTTATCGTTGTCCTGAAAGCTCTGGTTATCTGTCATTGTCTTAGCCAACCTTTCGTCCGCTTAAGTAGCGTGCCAACCCAAAGAGAATGAAGATAAAGCTCAAGAGCACCAACATTCCCGCCCAGGCTCGTGCAAATGCTTCAGGCGTTCCGCCAGTAAGGAATGACTTCCAGATGTAATAAGGAAGAGATCCCATCGCGCCTTCAGTTGGATTGAGATTAAGTGCGTCTCCACCACCTGTAACGAGCAAGAGTGGTGCAGTCTCGCCAATGATACGAGCGATGCCCAGAATGATTGCTGTGACAAGGCCGCTCTTTGCCGCCGGAAGAATTACGCCAGCCACTGTGCGCCACTGAGTTCCACCGAGCGCAACTCCTGCTTCACGGAGTTCGTTTGGAATCAGGCGGAGCATTTCTTCAGCTGTACGGGCAATTGTAGGAATCATCAAGATGGTCAATGCGAAAGAACCCATCATTCCGGAGAGCGCCTTTGTCACGGGATAGATCAAACTAGAGAGGATAAAGAGGCCAGCAACGATGGATGGCACACCTGACATCGCTTGGACTAAGAATCGAATTGGTCGCGTAAGTGGTCCACGAATTTCAGTGAGGTAGAGCGCAGTCAGAACACCTATTGGGAAGCTGATGATGAGAGCGCCACCAACCATAAGGATGGTTCCAACGAGAGCATGGCCTAGGCCACCGGCAACGATTGGGTCGTTCACCGAAGCAAGTGCCATATCTTTTGTAAGAATTCCCCAGTGCAAGCCTTTGTAGCCCTTGCTTACTACCGTTGCGATGATGCTAACAATTGGAATAAGGGTAAGAACAATGGCCATCACAGTAAATACTTGTAAGAGTGAATCCTTCGCTGCCGCTTTACCTTGCTTTTGGAAGTAAAAACCATAATTTAAAATTAGGAGCGAGAAGAAGAGCGAGACAACAAATCCGAGTTTTCCGTTAAGTCCTGTGAATTCAACGGTGAGGCCTGCTAATACAAAACTTGCAACAAGAACGCCTAGCGTCTCAAAGCGATCAGTCTTTGAAGGCTGCCACGGACGCTGTGGAGTCGGAATAGTCAGTGTCATCGACCCTTACCTCCAAAGCGGTTGATGAGCAGATCTGCAACGGCATTCACAAGAAGAGTAAGGATAAAGAGAACTAAGCCCGCAGCCATCAGCGCATCAACTTCAGCTGGGCCAGCCTCACCAAACTTAAGAAGAATGAGAGACGCAACGTTTCCGCCTGCGCCAAAGAGAATCTGCCAATTTATTTGATAGACGACATTGAGCACGGTGTATACGGCAACAGTTTCACCCATCGCGCGACCAAGACCAAGCATGGCCCCACCGATGATTCCACCGCGGCCAAATGGAATTACTACAGCTTTAATCATTGCCAAACGAGTTGCACCTAGCGCGTAGGCGGCTTGAATTCGATCAAGTGGAGTCTGGTCAAAGATTTCGCGTGAGATAGATGTAACGATTGGAATAATCATGATTGCAAGTACTAGACCTGCGATAAATGGTGAGCGCTCAAAGATTGGCGTTGGCACATCAAAGAATGGAATAAAGCCTAAATACTTATTTATTAACTTCGCCCAGTATTCGGCTGATGACATAAAGACGAAGAAGCCCCAGAACCCGAATAGAAGAGATGGAAAGGCAGCCATCAAGTCGATGACAGAGATAAGAAACTTCTTCACTTTGCCATTTGCGTAGAAGGTTAAGTAAAGAGCGCTTAAGACTGAGATTGGTACGCCAACTAAGATCGCAATCATCGCTGACAGGAATGTTCCGACGAGCATTGCGCCGATTCCAAATTTCGATTCGGCAATATTTCCGGTCTCATCTGTTGTTACTTCCCAAGCAGAACCTGTGATAAATCCAAGCTTCTCTTCGGTAAGAATGTGTAGACCCTTAATAGATAAGAAGAGCGCAATCAATCCAAGAATTACGAGGGATGCCATTCCGCCAATCGTTACGACGATGCGGAAAATCTGATCTGATCTACGGGGCTGCGTCGTTATCTCGCGCGGGGCAGGTGGTGCAGGGCGCTCAGAAAGCTCAACAGACATGGGCAGATAATGGCTGGGGTTGGCCACTCGTAATGAGAATGTAAGTGAACTCCAGGTGAACGAATGGTGAAATCGCACCTGGCGGGCGAGCGCCCGTGCAGTGGGTACCCTTTCCGCCATGGCTACCGAGCTCCCGCACCTGATCTGGATCGATTGTGAAATGACCGGTCTGGATTTGACCACCGATGCGCTCGTTGAGATAGCCGTCCTAGTTACTGACTCAGAGCTCAACGTCATTGGCGAAGGTGTGGATGTTGTTATCCATGCGACCCAGGGCCAGCTCGATGC
>CAZSWE010000061.1:0-6050 GCA_964610715.1 uncultured Candidatus Planktophila sp. | reverse complement strand
TTGAACTTGGTAAAGCGCTCACCTCTAAGTTGGTCTGGTCAGGGCAGTTCGGAAATGCTGCCAATGGTGGCGAGAAAATCATTCTCTACACCCCAGCCCGTTATGAAGATGGTTCTTCAGTAAGCCATATCGATGAAGAGACCTATAAGGATCTAGGTGCGAATTCGATTATGACGCCAAACCTTGATGCTGGTGAAGTCTTTCGCGAACCTGGTTCGTTGTTATTGGCGATGATTGAAGACCTGCGCCGTAAGCCTCCCGTAGGTGTGGCAGTAGGTATTCCACTTCCAGTCAGAAATGCGACTGCGCTCATTGCAGATAGTTCGGCGATTATTACCTTCGATGCTCCAGCAAATGCACGTAGCGCTCAGGTAACTAGTTATTCAGTGCGTAATCTGACTACCAATCAAGTAAAGAGCTCAACTGAATCACCTCTGACATTTACTGGGCTAAAGAACGGCACAAGTTACAGTTTTAGCATCGTCGCATCCAATACAAATGGCACCTCAGATGCGGTGATTACAGCGCCGATGGTTCCGCAGGCTGGTTGGAAACGCTTCGTCATCGATCAAAATTCAGATGGGCGTCGCATTTCAAGTACCAACTTCAATGGAAAGCCACTTGTGGCATATACCGATAGCAAGAGTGGGGTTCTCAAGCTTGCCTCTTGGGATGGCAAGATCTGGCGCAAAGCAACTGTAGATGGCGCAGGTGGTTCTGGAGAGCGTACAAGATTTAAGATCACCAGCCCTGTCTCACTCTGCGTCAATGGTTCAGGAACCAAACAGTTGTTACACATCTTCTACTCTGAAAGCGATGATCGCGATTTACGTTATGCCACATACGATGGCAAGAAGTTCACCCACGAAATCGTTGATGGAAATGGCCCGCAGGTAAATGACTACAAAGATCCTGTCCGAGTACGTACAGGTAGCGATGTCAGCATCTCTAACGCTTGTGTTGCAACCGCTGGTGGAGTGCAAGTCTTCTATCGTGATGAGAGCCAGGGAATTCTGCTCGGTGCAACAAAGTTAAAGGGCGCAACCAAGTGGAGCTATGAACTAGTAGATGGCGACCGCAAAACTGATGGTCGCACAATGGGAGATGTTGGATTCCATCTCAAGGCTCTCTTCGATGGCAAGAAGACTTACGTGGTCTATGACTCAGTACTCACTATTAATCAGAAGAAACAGCCAACATCAGGAGAAATTCGCGTTGCATCCCGCGCCACTCTTTCGGGGTCTGCCTGGAGTTACTACAACATCGATACTTCTGGAGGCGCAGTACCGATGACAGGCTTTGATGTATCCATCGCCAAGACTCTCACGGGAGTTCAAGCAAGCTGGTTAACCTCAGTTCCAACCTCACCGACTACACCAAGCAAAATTCGATGGAGCCCATTACAAACGACTGCGCTGCAGAACTCTGTGACTACTGAACTTTATGGCGCGCCAGGTAAGTTTCTCAACACCGATGGATCGCATATTGCATTCAACTGCCAGCAACGTCTCTGTGTCCTTGATAGCGTTCGCGCAGTTCCAACTATCAAATTGGTGACTTCTGAACAGAATCCAGATGGGATATCTTCAGCCTGGGTTACTGTGGATCGCGTTAAGTATTTAATTGCTGGCGTTAAAGGCCAGCTATCAATGTTCCGCTTTCAATAATTAAAATAACTGCTTGGCGTTATCTCGTTGCTAACCTGAAAATCGAAATAGATTCTCCGCTGCCTTTAGCTAGCCCACAGAGCCCTAACTCCTTCGTGTAGACCAGCGAGATAGGTGCGCTGAGTTGGCTATCTGCATATGCCCCTGTCATTACACCTTTACTTGTAAAGGTGGCGAGCAAGAGCGTTGGAGAAGTGGGTTTCCAACCTGTTACACCTTTGATGGAAGAGTTTGAAGAGAGCGCACCATAAGTAGTTCCAGCAGCTGTTAGGACCGTTGAGCTTCCAGTTGATGGAATTCGCATCGTCCATGTTGGTGCAAAGGATGAGTTGAATTTGGTAAAGGCGCTCTCAATAACTTTTCCAGATTTTACGTATCCCGTTAGAGTCAACGTTGAATCAGCTGCCAGCCATGATCGCTGCGCTTTGATAGCTGAGCTACGTACAACGCTAGTGATTGCTCCAGTTTTGCTGACCTTGACCAAGATTCCATCTCGGGTTCCAGCAAGTTTCTTACCGCCTAACGTTTCCGAACTTTCACCAAAGAGATTGACTGAGCCATCTGGGCTGCGAACTACTGCGTTCAGCGCACTCTTATTGGTACCGATAAAGAGAGGCTTTGCAAATACTCCAGTAGGGTTCGCCGAAATAAGAAATGGTCGATCAGCGAGAACTCCAACGAGTGAAATACCAGAGGAATTTACAGAGAGCGCTGAAATTAGGGCTGGGCTATTTTGGGGAGAAAGATAAGTTGCGAGAGGCTCACCGACTGGAGATAGCTTCCAGATAGTTATCTGATTCATATCAGAGCGCACTTTAGGTAGCTCTTCGGCAACCACGCCATCAGGATTTTCAGCAGCAATTGCAGCAGTTGCACTTTCAGGAACAGTTACTGCAGCCGACGAACCAGCTAGCCAAATATTGCCAGCAGCATCAACTGTTGCCGCAGTTGCAATCTCATCTGCTCCAGAATCAATGGTGCGAACCCATTGCTGCACACCTGCTACATCAAGTCCAGTTAACTCAATATTTGAATTTGTTGAGCCTGTATTTGAGTATATGACAAGAGTCTTTCCAGTTGCCACTAACCCTTCAGCGTTGACGGCTGATGCGACGATATCTAACTTCTTTACAGCAACTGCTTTAGGAGCAGCGCTGGCAGTTGGCGAAAGAAGTGATGCTGCAAAAATAAGGAGAAGAAGTTTTTTCATTACTGGGCAAGTTCTCCTGCGCGCCTTGCAGATGCTGCCATCGCCTTTGCCACAATCTCAGAGATTCCGGCTTCATCAAAGACCGCTAACGCCTCTGCTGTCGCACCCTTCAAACTTGTTACCTTCTCGCGCAGACGCGCTGGGGAATCTTCTGAACCATCAAGCAGCGCTGCTGCTCCGACAATGGTTTGAATAGTAAGGGTGGTGGCATCTTCACGGCTCAGACCCATTTCAACCGCGCCATCTACCATCGCTTCAACAAAGCGGAAGAAGTAAGCAGGTCCAGATCCGCTGGTTCCAGTAAGTGCATTCTGCAATTCTTCAGGTATCTCAATCGCTTTACCGGTTGCTGCCAGCAACTTCTCTATGAAAGTTCTCTGAGAATTAGTGACGCCGCTACTGAGTGAATAGCCGGCCATTCCTTTGCCGATCAAAGTCGGTGTATTTGGCATCACGCGAGCGATTGCTTTATGGCCAGATAGCCCTGTTGCGATTGCAGAGATCGTCTTTCCAGCAAGTAGTGAGATAACTAGTGAGTCAGGCTTTATATGTGGTGCTACTTGCGGCAGAAGTTCGGCTAAGCCTTGTGGCTTAATACCTAGAATCACGACATCGCTCGTCGACAAGCATTCTGCAAGTGGCTCGATAGCGATTGAGTAACGCTTAACAAGTTCATCGCCACGTTCAGGGCGCCTTACAACAACGCTAATTGATGATGGAGCGATACCTGATCGGATGAGAGCTGCGATAAATGCTTCTCCCATGGTTCCGGCACCGATGATGCCAACTTTGATATCGCTTACCTGATTAGCCATAGCGAAAGAGTACGCGTAGGCTCTGCGACTATGTCAGAGATAAAGCCAGGTTTCGCGCGTGACTGGGTCGAATTCACAGATCCCAATGATGAAGAAGAAATCTTTAAGTGCGATTTGACCTGGCTCACCTCTTTCTGGACCTGTATCTACGGCGATGGTTGCAAAGGCGTCTTTAAAGATCGCCCAAACGATGGATGCTGCACCGAAGGTGCGATGTACTCAGATGAGGACGATGAAGAGCGCGTCCGTAAAGCAGCTGAATTTCTCACCCCTGAGATGTGGCAATTTTATGAAGAGGCCCGCCCTAAGAAACCAGGCGGACAACTTCGAATTACAGATTTAGATGAAGATAAAGATCGTAAAACTCGTACCGTTAACGATGCCTGCATCTTCCTTAACCGCAAAGGCCACGAAGCACCTGGCTTCACCGGATCATTTGGTTGCGTTCTGCACCACTTAGCGCAGAAGCGCGGCATGCACTTTGTAGATACAAAGCCAGATGTCTGCTGGCAGCTTCCACTTCGCAGAAGTTTTGAAACTCGCGAAGTCGGCGAGCGCGAATATTCAGTAACAGTTATTGGCGAATACGAACGACTTGGTTGGGGCGACGGCGGCGAAGACTTTGATTGGTACTGCACTAGCAATACTGATGCACACGTCGGTAGCGAACCTGTTTATATCTCCAACAAGGCAGAGCTACAGAAGTTGATGGGCGAGGCCGCCTACGCTGTCTTAGCCGAGCACTGCGACCGCCGCGTACAAGGTATTCGCGATGCGCAGGCGCGCTCACTTCCACTCTTTGTTATCCAACACCCAGCGACTCTCGCAGCCGGCAAATAGTCAGTTCCCTCCCCTAACCTACGTCTATGGCCAAGGTTGAGAAGGATCCCTTCCGTTGCTCTGAATGCGGATGGACTTCGCAGAAATGGGTTGGACGTTGTGGCGAATGTCAGGCCTGGGGTTCTGTTGAAGAGTTAGCTGCTCCCAAGAAACTTTCTCTCGTTGCTGGAACAGTTACATCCAAAGCAACTCCCATCGGTGATGTTGATCTTTCTGCAGCGCGCGCACGTGCCACTGGGGTCTCTGAACTCGATCGCGTACTTGGTGGCGGTTTAGTTCCTGGCGCTGCCATCTTGTTGGCAGGCGAACCTGGCGTTGGTAAATCAACTCTTCTCTTATCTGTTGCAGCTCAAAGCGCTGCAAAGGGAATCCCTGCTCTCTACATTTCAGGTGAAGAGTCAGCATCCCAAGTTCGACTTCGCGCCGAACGTATCAAGGCCGTAGACCCGCAACTCTTTCTCGCCTCTGAAACTGATTTAGGTGCAGTGATTGCACATATCGATGCCGTAAAGCCAGAACTAGTCATCATCGACTCAGTGCAGACAATTGGTTCTTCAACAGCTGATGGTTCGCCAGGGGGCGTTACTCAGGTGCGCGAAGTCGCTGGCGCACTTATCCGCATCTGTAAAGATCGCGACATCACCTTACTTCTCGTAGGCCATGTCACTAAAGATGGCTCTATTGCAGGTCCTCGCCTACTCGAACACATCGTTGATGTTGTTCTGCAATTTGAGGGCGAACGCCATTCACGTCTCCGTCTTATCCGCGCAATTAAGAATCGCTTTGGCGCCAGCGATGAAGTTGGTTGCTTTGATTTAAGTGATACTGGTATCGAAAGCGTTCTTGATCCCACTGGGCTATTTACATCGCGCCATGCAGAACCTGTTCCAGGTACATGTGTCACCGTCACTCTTGAAGGCCGTCGCCCGCTTCTTGCTGAAATCCAAGCGCTAGTAAGCGCCGGACGTGAAAATGACTTTGGCAATGCACGTCGAGTTACCAGCGGACTTGATTCAGCCCGCACCTCAATGACGCTCGCCGTCCTTGAACTCCGCGCTCACGTGCGCGTTGGTGGCCGCGATGTATATGCGGCAACTGTGGGCGGAATGAAGATGTCCGAACCTGCTGCAGATTTAGCGTTGGCGCTAGCGGTGGCATCTGCTGCAAAAGGGCTGGCGCTACCTGCAGATTTGGTTGCAATTGGTGAAGTTGGTCTTGCCGGTGAAATCCGTAAAGTCAGCGGTGTATCAAGGCGTTTAGCTGAGGCCTATCGACTTGGATTTAAGCGCGCACTTGTTCCAACTGGATCAGATGTGGCTATCGCAGGTATGGAGATTGTGGAAGTCTCGCGCCTTGATCAAGCGCTGCAACGCGTCAAAATCACTGGTGACTAATGTTTGAGAAAGAAATTACCTCCTGGTTTAAAAAGAATAAGCGCGATCTGCCCTGGCGTAAGACCGATGCCTGGGGAGTTCTTGTCTCAGAATTTATGTTGCAGCAAACTCCAGTTAATCGCGT
>CAZSWE010000060.1:0-6147 GCA_964610715.1 uncultured Candidatus Planktophila sp. | reverse complement strand
CGCTCGTTGGTTCTGGTGAATATTCACCGCAGATGCAGGAGTTTGAAAGTGAACTCCTGCATCGTGCTATTTCTCGGGGAAAGAAGAATCGCTTTATTCAAATCCCTACTGCTTCATCTCATGAAGGATCCGCCAGCCGCGATAAGTGGCAACGCCTTGGACGTGAGCAAGCAGAACGAATCGGTAGCGAATGGGTCTACCTCCCTATCCATGAAAAAGAAGATGCCTTTAACGCAGAGTTTGTAGAAGCAATGAGCGGTGCAGGGCTCATTTATTTCTCAGGAGGAGATCCCCATCGCATTGCAGATGTCTTTACCGGCTCTCCAGTATGGGAAGCGATTGTCAGCGCATGGCATAGCGGTTCATCACTAGCTGGTTGTTCTGCGGGCGCGATGGCATTTGGTGGAACAATCATGGGAATTCGCAGGTCTCATCACAGCGCAGGTTTAGGAATCGTGCCAGGGATTGAAGTGATTCCACATTACGACAAGATGTTGGGCTGGCTTCCTGAACGCGTGACAGCTTTTGTGCTCCGCCCAGATGCCGAGACGACGCTCATAGGCATTGATGAAAACACTGCACTTATCTGCACAGATAAGTGGCAGAGCTACGGCCGCGGAAAGATTCATACCTTGCGCGGCGAACTCGAGATAAGTACGGAGCCATTTTCTATTCACTAGCGCTCATGTACTATTGCGAAAAATCCATGGGGGAGTACTCGTGAAATCGTTACAAGATAATGGTCTAGAAATCTGGTTCCTTACCGGAAGCCAATCTCTCTATGGTGAAGAAACTTTGGCGCAGGTTGCACAGCAGTCACAAGAAGTAGTTGCAACTCTGAACGCTGCGACACATATTCCTATCAAGGCAACATGGAAGCCAGTTCTGACAACCCCAGAAAGCATTAAGGCCATCTGTTTAGAGGCCTCATCGAACCCCAAGTGCGTTGGCGTCATCGTCTGGATGCATACATTTTCGCCAGCCAAGATGTGGATTGCTGGCCTCAGCGCGCTGCAAGTTCCAATCTTGCATCTGCATACCCAAGCCAACTCTGCTCTGCCATGGGAAACCATTGATATGGATTTCATGAACCTCAACCAAGCAGCGCATGGTGATCGCGAACATGGACATATCCAGGCACGTTTGCATCTGCCCCGCAAAATTGTGGCGGGCCACGTTAGCGATGCAACAGTCTCTACTCGAATTTCTCATTGGATGCGCGCTGCCATTGGTTGGTACACCGCTCAAAACCTTAAGGTCGCGCGCTTTGGTGACAATATGCGCTTTGTTGCAGTTACAGATGGCGATAAGACCAGCGCACAGATTGCGCTCGGTATGTCTATCGAGGCATATGGCGTTAATACCTTGGTAGATCTAGTTGCAGCCGTTGAGCCAAGTGCAGTCGATGCACTCATCAATGAATATGAAAAACTATTTGATATCGCACCTGAAATTGCGAAGGGTGGGCCACGTCATGACTCTCTTCGTTATCAAGCAGCAATTGAAATCGCGCTAGAGCGTTTTCTCGAAGCTGGTAATTTCGGCGCATTCACAACAAACTTTGAAGATTTAGGCGCTCTCAAGCAGCTTCCTGGACTTGCTGTTCAACGTCTGATGTCAAAGGGATATGGCTTCGGCGGTGAAGGCGACTGGAAAACCTCTGCGCTCTTACGCATCATCAAGGCGATGACTGAAGGTCTGCCAGGAGGAACCTCCTTTATGGAGGATTACACCTATCACTTTGGCCCTGGTGAACCAAAAGTTCTAGGCGCACATATGCTCGAGGTCTGCCCGACTATTTCCACACAACGTCCCCGTTGTGAAATCCATCCACTTGGTATCGGTGGAAAAGATGATCCAGTCCGCTTGGTCTTCAACGCAGAGCCTGCGCAAGGCCGCGTCGTTGGTCTGATGGATCTCGGTGATCGCTTCCGAATCGTCTCTAACGATATTGAGGTCGTTAAGCCGGATAAGGATTTGAAATCTTTGCCTGTGGCATGTGCGGTCTGGAAGCCGGCGCCAACTCTCGCCACCTCGGCGGAGGCCTGGATCTATGCCGGCGGCTCTCACCACACCGTCCTGAGCACCGCCCTAGACCCTGAGGCGCTCGCCGACTTTGCCCAGATTGCCCAGGTTGAGCACCTTCGTATCTCGGCTAGCACCTCCATCGATGAATTCCAGAAGGAAATCAGGTGGAATGGCGCCTTCTTCAAGCTCTCCAGCCTGACCTAAATCGAGGTAATTCGCCCCTGGTGCGTAACCAAATCGTTATCACCCACAGGGTGAAATCCGTTGACTACCCGCATGTGGCACAGAAAGATGTCGGAGTGTAAAACCTAATCTTTGCGGCCATGCCGTAAATCTTTAGGAGGTACGCAACCCAAGTGAGGAAAGTCCTCAAATTTAAGAAAGGCGCTACATGCTAAAGAAGTCAAAAGTCGCGGCTGTCTTTGCTGCAATTGCGCTAGCTGTTTCATCAGCTCCAGCATCAAATGCTGCAACTGATAAGCAACTAGAAATCTTTACCTGGTGGGCATCAGGTGGAGAAGCTGCAGGTCTTGCAGGAATGACAACAGAGTTCGAAAGACTCAACCCAAATACACCGTTCATTAACGCTTCAGTTGCAGGTGCAGCTGGTGTTAACGCTAAGGGTGTTCTTGTATCACGTATGCAAGCTGGCAATCCACCTGACACATTCCAGGCACACGCTGGCGAAGAACTATCTTCTTATGTGAAGGCCGGACAGATTGAAGACGTCTCATTCCTTTACAAGCAAGAAGGTTGGGACAAGGTATTCCCTAAGGATCTTATTAAGACCCTTACAACAAATGGAAAGATTTACTCTGTTCCTGTAAACATCCACCGTTCAAACGTATTGTGGTGGAGCCCAGCAGCAGCTAAGAAGGCTGGAATTACTAAGGCTCCTGCATCACTCGATGCGATGATCGCTGATATGAAGAAGTTCAAGAAGGCTGGAATTGACGGAATCGCACTTGCTGGTAACGGCGACTGGGCGATTGCTCACCTCTTCGACTACGTACTTCTTGCTTCTATGGGACCAGATAAGTTTGATGGTCTATGGAAGGGCACAACAAAGTGGAACGGACCAGAAGTCAAGAAGGCTATTAAGTACTTCTCAACAATCCTTTCTTACGGTAACTCAAGCAAGTCACTTGACTGGCCAGATGCTGGAAAGCTTGTCACTTCAGGCAAGGCCGGCTTCTTCATCATGGGTGACTGGGCTTCATCACAGTGGCAGTCAGAAGGCCTCAAGCTAGGCAAGGACTACACATGGGCACCAGGTCCAGGAACTGCTGGCGTATACCAGTGGCTCTCAGACTCATTTACTTTGCCTAAGGGTGCAGTAAACCGCGATGCAGGTATCGCATGGCTCAAGGTCTGCGGATCAAAGGCTGGACAAGATGCATTTAACCCTAAGAAGGGTTCAATCTCTGCACGTACAGACTCAGATCCAAAGCTCTACGACAGCTACCTCCAGGCAGCAATGAAGTCATGGAAGAAGGATCGCCTCGTCGGTTCAACTGTCCACGGCGTTAACTGGGGCAATGCAGGTATGGCAGCGTACAACTCAGCAGTTGGCCGCTTCTACACCGGTGGAGCAAAGGATTCAGCGGGCTTTGTTAAGGCTCTCCTTGCAGCTCAGAAGGCAAACGCACAGGGATAAACCCCTGTTTGGTTGTCATCAACTGAACATCTAAGTTCTGAAGTTCTGGCGGAATCGATAAGGCTCCGCCAGAACTTCAGACTTTTTCACAAATAGATAAAACTTAATAACTTGAAAAATTGGTTTTTGTAACGCAGTGCGAGAGGCGCAATTTCAGTGAGAGCCACCCGAAAGAAAATCCAGAACCCGTGGGGCGGATTTTTATTTGTTCTTCCATCCATTATTGCGATGGCAGTTTTTGTCTACGGAATGATTGGTTACACCCTCGTAGAATCGCTCGAAAATAGATATAACGCCTACACCACCAAGATTGAGTTTGTAGGCCTAGTCAATTACATCGAGCTCTGGTCAGATCCTGAGTTCACCCACGCACTCTCAAATCTTCTGAAATTTACCGCAGTCTTCATGATTGGCTGCATGCTTTCAGGTCTGATTATGGCGCTCTTGCTCGAAAAGGGAATTAAGGGCGAGGGATTCTTCCGCTCCACCTACCTCTATCCAATGGCTATCTCATTTATCGCTATGGGAACCTCATGGCGCTGGTTGATGGACTCAGCCCGAGATGATGATGCAACTGGCCTTAACTACATCTTAAAAAATGTTGGCCTCGGCGCTCTGCAGAGCGATTGGTATACCTCTGAAGCCGGCTCGATGTATGCGATGGCTCTTCCTGCAATCTGGCAGATGGCCGGTTATGTCATGGCGCTCTTCCTTGCTGGTTTCCGCGGAATCCCTGATGATCTACGCGAAGCAGCAAGAGTTGATGGCGCCTCAGAATTTAAGATCTACCGACACATTCTCTTCCCACAGTTATCACCTACATTCCTAACCGTTCTTATCATTCTGGGCCATATCTCCATGAAGGTCTTCGATCTCATATTCGGTATCGCTACCAAGAGCTATGTCACCAAGGTTCTTGCTATCTACATGTGGCAGACCATCTTCGATTTCCAGAACTATGCAAAGGGTGCGGCAATCGCAATCGTCATCTTGTTGATGATTGCAGTCGCCGTTATTCCATATCTAATCTATGTTAATAAGACTGAGGAGGCGAACAAATGAGTTCAGATCTCGCAACCCGCGTAACTCAAAAGCTCGACGTTCGCACTAAGAAGCGTTTAGATGGCAAGGGCCAGTTCTGGCTCGTCTTCCGCTACTTCGCACTGACGATTCTCTTCGTCATTGCAGCGCTTCCGATCTACGTGATGGTGATTAACTCAGTAAAGGGAATTACTGGCGTTTCGCAATCAGCCGCCTTTATCCCGCCAACAAGCTTGAACTTTGAGGCTTGGGGTCCAACATGGGAAGTTCTACGCGAGCCAATGCTGCGTACCCTCTTCTTCGTTACCCAATCTTCAATCATCTCGGCAGTCATCGGAGCAATCAACGGCTTCGTCTTTGCTAAGTGGAAGTTCAGAGGCTCCAACTTAATCTTCACAACATTCCTCTTCGGAATGTTTATCCCATACCAAGCGATCATGATTCCACTGACCAAGTTCAATCAATGGGCTGGTATCGGTGGAAGCATCTACGTTCTGGTATTTGCACACGTCATTTACGGTATTCCGATCTGTACCTTGATCTTCCGTAATTACTTTGCGGCAATCCCTAACGAACTCATCGAAGCAGCCCGCGTTGATGGAGCTGGAATGGTCCGTATCTTCCGCACCATCTTCTTGCCGCTATCCATCCCTGGTTTTGTGGTGGTTCTTATCTGGCAGTTCACATCTGCGTGGAATGACTTCCTCTTCGCAATCTTCCTTACCGGTGGTTCTCCTAAGTTGTCAGTTGCAACAACTGCGCTTAACTTTATTACAGGTTCGGGTAACCAGGTCTACTACGGAAACAATATGACAGCATCGTTGATCGTCTCGATTCCAACGCTGCTTGTCTATCTCTTCCTTGGACGCTACTTCCTCCGTGGAATGTTGGCAGGTTCACTCAAGGGTTAGTCAAAGGGTTAAGAAAGAAGAGAAGTAAAAAGCCCCGCTGCACAGTGTGCAGCGGGGCTTTTTCTTGTACTACTTAGTTGATGCGGTTACCTGTTGCTGTATCAAAGAGGTGGACAGCGTTACCGACATTTGCCACCGTCACTGTATCTCCAGCCTTAGGTGGGTTCTTAGGATCCCAACGCACGATTACCTGAACGCCCTCATCTGATGAGTTTGCGAACTTAACATTTGTATCTGCAGGCTTTCCGTAGACAAATGCATCAGAACCAAGTTCTTCAACAACTTCCACAAAGACATGGAAGCCTTTTGCTGCTGGAATCCATCCCTCTGGGCGAATTCCGACAGTGACGCTTGAACCTGCAGTTGCTGGCACGTCGATATCGAGATCACCAAGATGAGCCTTGCCGCCAGATACTGGAGCAACGAGAAGGTTCATTGCAGGAGAACCGATAAAACCTGCGACGAAGACATTTGCTGGCTTGTCGTAAAGGTTACGAGGAGAATCAACTT
>CAZSWE010000059.1:0-6150 GCA_964610715.1 uncultured Candidatus Planktophila sp. | reverse complement strand
CATTATGCGCTTCTCACAACTCTTGGCGCACGAATTTCGCCGCTCTTACTCTTTTCAGCAACCGTCTCGGTTCCGGCTGCGACATCTGTTAAGAGTTGGACAATTCCAGAAAGCAAAGTCTTTTCGTCGATATCAAAATCCCCACGGATCGCTTGGTGCAGAACTCCGCTGCTTGCCACATTGATAACTGGAATCAGTGGAAATCCTGAGGCAGGCTGGCTCTCACTTGGGAAGCTGATAATGACGTGGACATTCTCCTGCGAAAGCTTGGAAAATGTCTCAGCCGAACTTGCCTCAGAGTGGGCGACAACAACCTCACACCCTTCATCTCTGAGTAACTGCTCAAGGCTGGCTGCGCTATCCACTTCGCGGCCAAGATCGAGGCCAACGCGTAGCTTGGCAACGGCTGCCGGTGCTGATGGAAATGCATTTGAGAGTTCGTGTGCGGCCTTTACTCCGGCTGCCACAGTTCCTTCGACGCCACCACTTTCTTGAATGATGCGATATTGCGTTGACTTGTTGCGGCTGAGCAATTTGGCAGCGAGCTCTTGGCTCTGAATAGTTTCGCAACCTAAGCCAACTGCAAGTACAGAGCTGACATTAGGGTGATCGGCAAGAGAGACGAAGAAGTTATCGATACCGGCGACATCATCACCGATAATTCCGCAACCATGTTGGTGAGCGAAGGTGACAGCGCCAACTTCAGTTGCGATGCGGCGCGATACGTGGGTTGAGCAGACGACAGTCGGAAGAATGAGCTGGTGGTTTCGAATACCTGCACCGCGATTGCCGTGATCAAAGCCTTTTACTGAGATTGTCATACCTGCTCCGCCGATAGTCGGTCGCCCAAAATATTGTGGACATGAACATGTTCTCCAATGGCTATTGGCGCAATTGCATGTCCCATACGCTCGCCATATTTGATAATGCCATCGTTCTTGGCGATTTCGGCCGTTGCAATCTTATGGCCGCGAGGAATCTTGTTCTTTACAGTGATGGTGATGTCATCTTGAGTAATCACATCGCCTTCAGCGAGGTCAGCGAGGCAGACTGCAATATTGTCGCGCGGATCAAGAATCAGAACTTTTCTCATCAGGGCGCTACCTTATCGAATCTCTTGGTTTTGGAAAGGTGAAACGAGAGAGAGAAATTCCTGATATTTATCTTCATAAATCTTTACTTCGTCACCTGTGGGTGCCACCTGCTCAACTTTTGAACTGTTAAATTCATCGAGCGCTTTAGCGAGATCGCCTCCTTGATGAGCTGCGTACGCAATCATCGCAGCGCCAATATCTGAGCCAGATTCCTTCACAATTGAGATAGTGCGATTAAGGACCGTAGCGCGGATTGAGTTCCAGAGTGAAGAGCGAGCACCACCGCCGACGGTAAAGAGCTCTCCTGTCAGGGGCGCGCCAGCTTTTGCCAAGGATTCATATGCCAACCGCTCTGCAAATGCAATACCTTCTAAGGTGGCTCGAAATTCATCGACGTCACTTTTTGGCGCAGTAGTTGAGATCTTCTTCAACTCTTTATGAGAAATCGGAAAACGCTCTCCTGTACCAACGAGCGGGTACATCACCGTTGTCGCGGGTCCGTGCTCTGTAGCTTTGCGGTTCCACAAATCAATCTCATCTTTACGTTGGGCAAAAGAGATTCCACCCAAATTAGAGGCACCCCCACTAAGCCAGCGGTTATCTGGCAGTAGATGGCTATAGAAGCCTGGGCCGCTTACCTCTTTCGGTGAAACAATTTTGATGACCATGGTTGTGCCAAGAGTTGTGACTGCGCTGCCGAGCGCAGAAGAACCCACCGAAATCTGCGCAGTACATCCATCAGTCATCGCTGCATAAATTGGAATACCGTGCTGTGATGTTGTACCGAGAAGGGTTCCTGGCGCAACCAGATGAGGAAGCGCAATTCCTAACTCTGCTTCCTGAGAACGCGCACCTTCGCTCCATTGTTCTGCAGTGAGATCGACGCCAGTTTTGAGCGCATGGCTCCAATCCGAGGCAACTTCTATTAACGATTTACCGCAGAGATGGGCCACAACATATTCAGGGGTATGGGCAAAGAGATAGTTTCCTTTACCCACTTCCTTAACAATTGCAGCGGCGCGTGCTAGCGGATTACCTGCGCGGCCATCGTTATACATTGCAGCAGGTGCAATGGGTTTTCCACTTAAGTCGGTAATGACAAATGTTCCAGAAGTTGCCGAGATTGCGATCGCTGCAACTTCAGCTTCACTTTTCTCTGCACTCTGCACACTTTCAGAGATGATTTGATCAATTGCAATGGTCCAGCTAGCTGGGTCTTGCGTCAGACGTCCATCATTGCCTCGTTGTACGGGGGCTAAGTCGCGGTTTACTCGAGAATGAATAGCGCCTGCGCTATCAATCAGCGTTCCGCGAGCAGATTGCGTTGCGCAATCAATGCCAAGCCAGAGCTGCTTCATTACAACGCCGCTATCGCATCCGGAAGACCGACCAGAGACTTTAGAACAATATCGGGCGTTGCTAAATCAGCAGCTGTCGGATCTGGGTTTGCTTCACCACGCAGAATCCAAGCGGTGCGCATACCTAAACCTTGGGCTGGAAGTACATCGGTATCAAGGCGATTGCCAACATGGATAACTTCAGAAGGCGCAACGTTGAGCGCAGAGAGCGCCTTGCTGTATATCTCTGGGTTTGGTTTTTCAATACCAACGATTGCGGATATGCCCATGAAATCAATCAGGGGCGCAATGCCATGAGCTTTGAGTGAATCAACCACTGTCGCTGCTTGATTGGCCACAATGCCGATAGCGCACCCAACAGCCCGCATATCTTCAATACATTTCTTGGCATCGCCGTAAAGATCAGCATCGCTGAACTTCCAGAGCGCGGTGGCTTTAGCCATTAACTCTTCTTTGGCATCGAGTGAACCTAAGAAAGCAATACAGAGTTTGCTACGCAGTGAGCCCGATTGAGATTTAAGGTGTTCGTGATAGATCTCTTCAAAGCGAGCGCCATCGATAGCACCAGCTAGTTCTTCAAGAGCTGCATAGATGGCTCGCTTGAAGACGTCATCTGAATAGATGATGCCACCGATATCAAAGGTGACTGCTTTTAGTTGCATTACTTGCTATCACCCGTCAGCAATTTACGACGAGCAACTTCATCGGGGCGGAATGCGATTGTCTGCGCTGCAGAGTTGGGAATGAAGTTAATTCCGCCGGCGGTCAGCGCACCTAGGCGCACGCGCGCTGCTTTGACGGCAATCTGTGTTGTTGCCAGCGCTTCCTCTTTGCCGTTGCCGAAGGTGCAGAGGCCGTGGTTACCAAGAATGATCTGACGCGGACTCATTCCATATTGATCGCGATATTTCAGCGCACCTGAGTAAAAGCCAAGCCCTAGAGAGAGACCTGGTTCATCGTAGGGAAGATAGAGAGGAATAGGACCACAGATCACGCTCTCGTCAGGAAAGACAGTTCCGCTGTAATGAGCTGCGGCATCTTTACTTGCCGCAAGCGCTACAACTGGTGTGGGGTGGGTATGTAGCGACCAGCTTGATTCCAGGAGATGAAAGGCGACAACGTGAACGAGAGTCTCAATACTTGCCTTCTTTGATACTCCGCTCGGCGTAACTGCTGACTTTAAAATTGCATCCAACTCGCTATCAAGTGCTGGAGTGCGACCGCTTTTGTGAGCCGCTTCGAGAATCTCTACTGATTTGCTTAAGGAAACCCATACCCAATCTTCTGCCGTTGCATCCCCCATGACGACACCGCTTGCCTTTACCAAGAAGCGATCATTGGCAGCATCAAGAACTGCGGCGTTACCTTCAGCCAAAATCGTCAGGTCTGCCTCTGGTGCGCCAGCGCGTACTGCTAAATCTGAGATCTCTTCTGCGAGCGTTGTCATGTTTCTCCTTCTAGCGGTCGGTGGCTTGTTGTCGGGCGATTAACTCTTCATATCGGTTGCGCACGACTTTGATTTGCTCGCGCGCTGAACTATCAGTTGTCGGTTGATAGTTACCAAACTTCACATCGCTCGATGAAATCAAGGCTCGTGCTGAGCCTATATCTGCGATTTCACCAGTCGCAATTGCTTGCACGATCGCGTTTCCCATAGCAGTTGCCTCAATGGGTCCGGTGATTACCTCTTTATTAGATACATCTGCGGTGATCTGAGATAGATGCTCATTCTGCGCTCCCCCGCCAACGATATGAATCGCTGGCATCGCCAAAGCACTGCACTCTGCCAAGACATCGGCGGTGTGAGCATATTGAAGTGCGAGAGATGCAAAAGTTGCCTGCGCAATTTCACCAGGAGTTTCAGGAACTGGCTGACCAGTCTCACGCGCATACTGCTGAATCCGCGCAATCATTCCTCCGGCATAGACAAAGATTGGTGCATCAACAAAGAACAAAGTGCGCCATGGATCGCTCTGCGCTTTTGCCGCTGCTACTAAATCTACGTAACTGATATCAACTCCCTGTGATTTCAAATCACGACGCACTTCCTGGATGATCCAAAGGCCTGTGATGTTTCGCAATAAACGGATGCTGCGATCAAAGCCACCTTCATTGGTCAGGCGTTCATTTAACGTAATTTCATTGGTAATAGGTGAATCAATCTCAACGCCCATCAGCGACCAGGTGCCCGATGAAATATAGGCACTTCCAGGAGATTCAAGAGGTGTGGCTACAACTGCACTTGCTGTGTCGTGGCTCGTCGTTGCAATACATCTGAGTGGACCGATACCAGTCTTGGCCTGGATATCAGCGTTGAGTACTCCGCGGATAGTTCCGGCATCTTCAATTTCGCCAAAGAAGTGCATCGGAATTCCCAGATCTTTCGCCAGCCCATAGGCCCACTGATTTTCTTGCGTGTCATACAAGCCAGTAGTTGTTGCGATTGTGTATTCGGTTCCGATAGCGCCGGTGAGTGCATGCAGAATCAAATCAGGCATCAGCTGTAAATGCTTGGCCCGTTCTAGCTCATCAGGAGTGTTATCTACTATGGCAAGGAGTTGAAAGATGGAATTGATTTCAAGTAATTGGGCACCTGTATCAAAGTGCAGCCGTTCTAACCCGACAACACTCGCCGCTTTTGCTAAATATCCATCGGTGCGATGATCGCGGTGGCTGACAGGAAGAGAGACCAGCTCTTCATTCTCATCTAACAATGCGAAATCAAGTCCCCAGGTATCAACCCCAAGTGATTCAAAGGGACCCCGAGGTGCTGCAATCGAAAGTGCGTGTACTACTTCTTCAACAATCTTTGGGAAATCCCAGCAACGTCGGCCCAAGGAATCCTGAACTACAGGGGTTTCAAAGCGATAGAGAACTTCGGTCGAGATTGCCGTTTCTCCAATTTCAACGATCACAAGGCGGCCAGACTCAGCTCCCATATCAAGTGATAGATACCGACCCATGGCGCCCCCTTCTCTCCATCCCCCACTCTTATGCAAGGAATGGGCTTATGCAAAGGGTATAAAAAAGCAAGGACGGCTTCTAACATTTTGTTATCTAGTTATCTGCTGGGTAGCGCATTGGGTAGCGCATTGAATTGTTCAATGGCTTCGTTGCTGCATTAACTCTTGGAAAACCCATCCATTAAATGTCTAGTACGGTGGAACTTTACTGAATAAGATTCCACAACAATCGAGGCAAGACTTGCAATAACTAGACAGGAGACTGCATTGGCAAACAAGGGCGACCTTCTTCTTGAGATGAAGGATGTGAAGAAAAGATTTGGAGGTGCAATTGCACTTCGCGGAACAAATCTCTCAGTCCGTGCTGGCGAAATACACGCGCTCCTAGGAGAAAATGGAGCAGGTAAATCAACCATGCTCAAGATTCTCGCGGGTGTACACGAGCACGATGCCGGAACAATCACCTTGGGTGGTGCGCCATTTATCTCTGGGTCACCACAAGCCTCAATCGATCAAGGTATTGCAGTTATCTACCAAGAGCCATCACTCTTTCTCGATCTCTCTCTTGCTGAGAATGTCTTCGTTGGTCGCCAGCCTAAAAAGGGTCTTGCCATCGATTGGAAAGAGGCCGAAGCACAAGCGCGCAAACTCTTCAAAGAGTTGGGCGTTGAGTTAGATCCAAAGCGACAAGCGCGTGGTCTATCTATTGCAGATCAGCAAGTCGTTGAAATCGCT
>CAZSWE010000058.1:0-6166 GCA_964610715.1 uncultured Candidatus Planktophila sp. | reverse complement strand
GCAACCAATTACCCCAAAGCAATCGCGCGATCAAGCAGAGTTGCTAGTTGAACGCACGCTCTTCTGAGAGTTTTCTTAGATGCGCATCTCTGACCTTCGCGAACGCCTGACGCTATCTTTTGGTGAAGCATGGGCGCCATCTTTTTCAGAAGATATCGCCATAAGTGAACTCGGTTCGCTGACAGTGAATGAAGCGCTCAAAGCTGGACGTGAAGCTGATGAAATCTGGCGCGCAGTCTGCAAACAATGTCCCGCTGAGACAGAGAAGTACCGATATTAAAGATGCCTGTATCAACAGAGGTCATTGCGCATGCGCCAAATAAACCAGCACTTGTCTTAATCCATGGACTCGGTTCTGCCGGGACTATTTGGAAATCACTCCATGATGGGCTGCAAGAGCACTTTGTCATCCACCCCATTGATCTACCGGGCCATGGAAGCGCCGCACTAGGCGATGAACCACTTGATCCACATTCGCTGGCGCACGCAATTGCAGAGATGATGGAGACCGAACATCAGGTTCGCGAATTTCATGTCGCCGGAAATTCTCTAGGTGGATGGATTGCTCTTGAAGTTGCAGCCGCCTATCCAGAAAGGGTTAAGAGCGTTACTGCACTTGCACCTGCTGGGCTCTGGTTTGAAGGACCTACGCAACTTCTGCCGCCGAGTTTATTTGCCCGCATCTTGGCTAAATGTGCGCAGTATTTTCTACGTCTTGCGTATCACTTGCCGCCGCTCAAGGCGATGGGCTATCGCAAAATTACACATCTCTGGCGCGAACTCTCTTTTGAATCCTGCAAAGATTCAGTGTTAGCGATGGCAAAGTCGACCGGTTATATGCCGATGTGGAAGGCGTTACGTGGAAAGAAGTTTGATTCGCATATCCCGCCACATGTTCCGGTCAAGATTGTCTTTGGCGATTACGACTTAACCTTGCCGCATCCTCGCGCCCAAGAGAAAGATGCCGCACCTGCACACTCAGAGTGGATTACAGTAGACAATTGCGCACATGTGATTATGTGGAACTACCCACAACTCACTATTGACTTTATTGCCAGCCACCTTAGACAGCGATAACTTCTAAAACCCAGGGCGCAACTCCATCAGAAGGAGTAAGCGCGCACGGGTATTTTTCAGAGACGATGGCATAGAGATCTTCAGGGCTCTTTGCCGCAGCACGTGATTGCAATAACCACCGAGTGATTTCACCGCGGGTCTTCTTCGACATATGGGTAACAACGGTGCGCACACCTTCGACGACTGTTGAGATACGAACTTCAACGGTGATATCAGCTGGTGCGCGCCAGACGGTCTTGTAGGTAGATGATCTGCAATCGACAATGAGCCCTCGTGCTAAGGAGCGCAGATGCTCTTCGACCTGCGCCGCCAGCGCTTTGTTATCAATTTTCGCCTTGTAGTTTTCAATTCGAGCTGATGGCGCAATGGCGCCATATTTAGCCGAGATGATTCGTACCGATGCCTCACCGCGGGTCCGGGCCGCCGCCGATAACGTGGGCCAGCCGAGCGCCTGATAGAGCACGCCCTGATACACAGCGATTGCGGGGGTGGGCTTGGTCGTCTCAGCCTTCTTCTCAGAGGGCGGGAGCAGGATCAGCACGCGACACACCCTACTTGTCAGTGGCTCCTGCTACCTTTCGAACAGATGTTCGGATACCCTTATCCGCATCGCCTCGCTACCAAGCGCAGGGGATGAGTCAGGAAACTGATTGAACAGCCAGAGCGGTGCTCTACCTGTCGCCCACAGCGTCTCCATAACGCCAAGGGCCGTCGTAGAGATATTCCGTACCTTCTGGGCCGAATACCAACGGCTGCGCTCGCAGACGTTCGAAATGAAATGGAGAAGATAGTGGCTACTGAAAAAGCAAAGCCTGAAGATAAAAACGTATCTGATCGCCAGAAGGCGTTAGATACCGCGCTCGCTCAAATCGAACGACAGTTTGGTAAGGGCTCAGTAATGAAGATGTCAGATCGACAAGCACAGGTAATCGAGGTTATTCCCACAGGTTCCATCGCGCTCGACATCGCACTCGGAATTGGCGGCCTTCCACGTGGTCGCATCATTGAAATTTATGGACCTGAATCCTCAGGTAAGACAACTCTTACATTGCATGCAATTGCAAATGCACAGAAGGCTGGCGGAATCTGCGCCTTCATCGATGCAGAGCATGCATTCGATGCTGAATATGCAAAGAAGCTCGGCGTTGATATCGATGCTCTCCTTGTTTCACAGCCAGATACCGGCGAACAAGCGCTTGAAATCATGGATATGTTGATTCGCTCTGGTGCGCTCGATCTCGTAGTCGTCGACTCAGTTGCAGCTCTTGTTCCTCGCGCAGAGATCGAAGGCGAGATGGGCGATTCCCATATGGGTCTACAAGCTCGTCTCATGTCTCAAGCTCTCCGTAAGATCACCGGCGCGCTCCACCAATCAAAGACAACTGCAATCTTTATCAACCAGCTCCGCGAAAAGATTGGCGTCTTCTTCGGATCTCCTGAAACAACAACAGGTGGAAAGGCGCTTAAGTTCTACGCATCTGTTCGCCTCGATATCCGTCGTATCGAAACTCTGAAGGACGGTACCGAATCAGTCGGTAACCGCACCCGCGTCAAGGTTGTTAAAAATAAGATGGCTCCACCATTTAAGCAGGCAGAGTTCGACATCATCTATGGCATTGGTATCTCACGCGAAGGTTCACTTCTCGACATGGGCGTTGAGCTCGGTATCGTCAAGAAGTCTGGCGCTTGGTATACCTACGAAGCTGACCAACTCGGCCAAGGTAAAGAGAATTCACGCGCATTCCTTATCGATAATCCAGATCTCGCCAACGAGATCGAGAAGAAGATTCGCGAATCCTTTGTACCAGTTGCCGTAGATCCAGCGCTTATCGCTGAGATTGATGAAGCAGCAGCAGAGGTTGAGTTCTAATTTCACTCCAATTTGCCAAGGTAGAACGCGGCGAGGGCTCTGACCCTTACGAAGTTGCTCACACTATCGCGCTCAATGCGCTGGTAACGCGAGCAAAGAGTAAGGGCGAGCTTCTCGCTCACCTTAAGACACGTGGCGTTGAAGATGATGTTGCCCAAGCGGTGGTCTTCCGTCTCCAAGAGACCGGGCTGATCAATGATCGCGAATTTGCGACAGCCTGGGCAACATCTCGCCACAACCATAAGAAGATCTCTAAAAGGATTATCGCTGGCGAACTTCGCCAGAAGGGCGTACTTCAAGAGCAGATAGATGAAGCTCTCGATGGGATCGATGATGAATCTGAATATCGAGCTGCCTTTGATTTAGCATTTAAGAAATTTAATACCATGTCGCGCCTCGAACCTGATGTTCAGATTCGTCGCATTCAATCGCTCTTGCAGCGTAAAGGTTTTGGATTTGCCGTTATCTCTCGAGTACTACGCGAGCTCGATCTACTAAAGAGTTGAAGCTACTTTCCAGACTTTAGATGCTCAGTTAAACGTTCTGCAGTTGCTACAACAGCTGCTGCATGCAGGCGACCTGGTTGACGTCCTAAACGCTCAATCGGTCCACTAATTGAAACAGCGGCAATTACCTTGCCATTAGGTCCGCGAACAGGGGCCGATACAGATGCAACGCCGGCTTCGCGCTCACCCACTGATTGCGCCCAACCGCGACGGCGATCTGCTGCAAGGTGAGCTGCGGTAAATCGAGCGCTCTTAAGTCCGCGGTGAATTTTTTCAGAATCTTCCCAAGCCATTAAAATTTGAGCTGCAGATCCTGCTTGCATCGTAAGAGATGCGCCAACTGGAACAGAGTCACGTAGACCTGAAAGTCGTTCTGCAACAGCGACACAGATTCGGATATCTCCTTGGCGGCGATAGAGCTGCGCTGATTCACCTGTTGCATCGCGAAGAGCAGCCAGAGCAGGGGCTGCTGCAGCAATCAGTCGATCTTCGCCAGCGGCTGCTGCCAACTCGCTTGAGCGAGGGCCAATAATGAAGCGCCCATTGAGGTCGCGGGCCACAAGGCGATGAAATTCAAGTGCGACAGCCAGTCGGTGGGCGGTAGGACGGGCGATACCTGTAGCTGCCACCAACTCCGCAAGGGAGTGGGGGCCTGATTCCAGGGTTGCCAGAATTGCTACGGCTTTATCTAATACGCCAACTCCGCTATTCTTCTTATCCACGGAGTGATATTAGCATCCCACCTATTGAGATGCCAATTGAATGAGCACGAAGGAGTACAGCACCGAAATGGGTAAGACGTTAGCGCAGAAGATTTGGGAAGACCATGTCGTTCGATCTGCTGAAGGAGAACCAGACCTTCTCTACATCGACTTGCAACTCATCCATGAAGTAACCAGCGCCCAGGCTTTTGATGGTCTGCGCCTTGCTGGACGAAAGGTGCGCCGTCCTGAACTAACGATTGCAACGGAGGATCACAACACTCCTACTATCGATATTTTGAAGCCGATTGCAGATCCCGTCTCTAAGTTACAGATCGACACTCTGCGCAATAACGCTAAAGAGTTTGGAATTCGTATCCACTCACTCGGAGATGCCGACCAGGGCGTTGTGCACGTCGTTGGCCCACAGCTTGGAATTACACAGCCCGGAATGACAATTGTCTGCGGCGATTCACATACCTCAACACATGGAGCCTTCGGTGCGATTGCATTTGGTATTGGTACCTCGGAAGTTGAACACGTGCTTGCTACTCAGACACTCCCATCTAAACGCCCAAAAACGATGGCAATAAATATTGAAGGAACTCTCAAGACTGGCGTTACCGCCAAAGACATCATCTTGGCCATCATCGCCAAGATTGGAACTGGTGGAGGACAGGGTTACATCATTGAATATCGTGGTTCAGCAATCCGCGCCCTTTCAATGGAAGGTCGCATGACCATCTGCAATATGTCTATCGAAGCTGGAGCTCGCGCAGGGCTTATCGCCCCTGATCAAACAACCTTTGATTACATCAAGGGCAAACCACATGCTCCTGAAGATTGGGATGCAGCCCTTGCTTACTGGCAGAGCCTCTACACAGATTCAGATGCGACGTTTGATCTTGAGATCGATCTCAACGCTGACGAACTAGAGCCATTTGTTACATGGGGAACAAACCCTGGACAAGGTTTGCCACTTAATGGCGCAGTTCCAAATCCTGCAGATATCGCTGATTCAGAAGAACGAGGAGCCGCTGAACGCGCGCTGCAATACATGGGGCTAGAAGCAGGCACGCCACTGAAAAAGATAGCGATTGACACTGTCTTCTTGGGCTCTTGCACCAATGGTCGTATCGAAGATCTTCGCGCCGCAGCAGATGTCCTGAAGGGCAAGAAGATTGCTCCAAAGCTTCGCATGTTGGTAGTTCCTGGTTCAGAGCGCGTGCGTCAGCAAGCGATGAAGGAAGGACTCGACAAAGTATTTCTTGAATTTGGAGCTGAATGGCGTAACGCCGGTTGCTCAATGTGCCTTGGTATGAACCCGGACCAACTTGCAGTTGGCGAGCGTTCTGCATCAACATCGAATCGTAACTTTGAGGGGCGCCAAGGTAAGGGTGGACGTACCCACTTGGTAAGCCCACTAGTGGCAGCTGCAACTGCAATTCGCGGCACCCTTTCATCACCGGCAGATTTGTAAGAGAGGAAATGACGATGGAGAAATTTGTTAAGCATGTTGGTAGCGGAGTTCCACTTCGCCGTAGCAATGTAGATACAGACCAGATCATTCCTGCCGTCTACCTGAAGCGCGTTACACGTAGCGGTTTTGAAGATGGCCTCTTCTCAGCTTGGCGTAACGACTCTGAATTTGTACTTAACCAAGAGGCATATAAGAAGGGCACCATCCTGGTCGCCGGCCCTGAATTTGGTACCGGGTCATCGCGCGAACACGCAGTCTGGGCGCTTCAGAATTACGGCTTTAAGGTCGTCATCTCAAGCCGCTTCGCCGATATCTTCCGTGGCAATTCGCTCAAGAGCGGCTTGCTCACTGTGGTGCTCCCACAAGAGAGCGTCGAAGCGCTCTGGGTGGCCATCGAGGCAGATCCCAACCTTGAAATCACAGTCGATCTCGATTCACGTACGGTGACCTTCTCAGGCGTCACAGTGGCCTTTGAACTCGATGACTACACACGTTGGCGCCTCATGGAAGGTCTCGATGACATCGGATTAAC
>CAZSWE010000057.1:0-6332 GCA_964610715.1 uncultured Candidatus Planktophila sp. | reverse complement strand
TTGATGGTGTCGTCGTACTGGATTCCAGGATCAGCACATGCCCATGCAGCTTCTGCCATCTTGCGGAAGAGCTTGCGTGCATCTGTGGTTTCGATGACTTCGCCAGTTGCGCGAGCCTTCAAACCAAACTCTGTACCTGCTTCGTATGCGCGCATAAATTCATCGCTGACGCGAACTGAGTTATTTGCGTTCTGATACTGAACAGAGATGATGTCTTTTCCACCAAGGTCCATATCGAAGCCAGCATCGCGAAGTGCGCGAATCTTCTGCTCTTCAGAGACCTTTGTTTCGATGAATTCTTCGATATCTGGGTGATCAACATCGAGAACAACCATCTTTGCAGCGCGACGGGTTGCGCCACCTGACTTGATTGTTCCAGCTGATGCATCGGCGCCGCGCATAAATGAGACTGGGCCTGATGCTGTTCCACCTGATTTTAGAAGTTCTTTTGAAGAACGGATACGTGACAAGTTAAGGCCGGCACCAGATCCGCCCTTAAAGATCATTCCTTCTTCGCGGTACCAATTAAGAATTGATTCCATTGTGTCATCTACTGACAAGATAAAACATGCTGATACTTGCTGTGGGGCAGCTGTACCTACGTTAAACCAGACTGGGGAGTTGAATGAGAAGATTTGGTGCATAAGCATGTGTGTTAATTCGTGTTCGAAGATAGTTGCATCTTTTTCAGTTGCAAAGTAACCGAACTCGCGTCCTGCCTTTGTGTAGGTAAGTACTACGCGATCAATGACCTGCTTAAGAGACCATTCGCGGTTTTCGGCACCTACTGCGCCACGGAAGTACTTGGTGGTTACGATCGTTGAAGCATTTACTGACCAAAAGTCAGGAAATTCAACGCCGCGTTGTTCGAAAACAACTTCGCCTGTCTTCCAATTCTGTTGGACAACATCGCGACGATCCCATGTGACTGTGTCGTATGGATGTACGCCTTCTGTTGTGTAGATACGTTCGACAGTAAGAGCCTTTCCGCCCTTAACTTTCGAAGTTGGTCGATTGATGACCGTGTCTGACATATGTTATTTCCCCGTCTTCTGGTTTGTATTTTCTGGTGTTTTAACTTTTACAGCTGGTGTTGCAGGTGTTGTATTCGAAGGAAGGGCGCGGAGAAGTGCAATCTCACCTTCGAAATCTTCAAGGGAGGCAAAGTTACGGTACACAGACGCGTATCGGAGGTAAGCAACCTCATCGAGTTCGCGTAGTGGCGCAAGAATTGCCAACCCAACTTCTTGCGCTTCGATTTCAGCTTGGCCGGTAGAGCGAAGGGTCTCTTCTACTCGCTGGGCTAGTAAAACCAAATCATCTTCATTTACTGGGCGACCTTGGCAGGCTTTACGTACGCCCACAAGGACCTTCTCGCGGCTAAATGGCTCTGTGGCCCCTGATCGCTTAATGATGTTGAGCAGAGCTACCTCTTGGGTCGAAAATCGCTGGCCGCACTTTGGACATTCGCGGCGGCGGCGGATTTCTGTGCCATCAAGGACCGGGCGGGAGTCGACGACTCGGGAATCATCGTGTCTGCAGAACGGGCAAATCATCTCGGCGTGTCTCCCTTCGAAATACTAGAAATTCCATTTTTTAGATGTATTGGCGAATCCGCAAAACTACCCTAAAACCACTACTTATGGAAGTTTTTGCGCTTTCGACCCCTACATATAGTGGGAACTATAAAGCATTTCTTGAGGCTTTGCCGGATGAGTAGCACCGAGGTGCCGCGTGTCGCAGGTGGGTCTAGCTAAGGGGAATGCGCAGCTTCTGACCTGCAGTCAGATCAACTGATGCAAGTGAGTTGACGGAGATGATCTCAGAGACGAGCGAGCGCACATCCCCGCCTGCTGCCACACGGTTAGCCAGTGACCAGACAGTGTCGCCTGGAGCCACAGTCACCGTAATAAAGGAGTAGGCCTTGGTTGCAGCCGCTTCGGTGCCCGCCCCAGCCTTGGCGCTGACGACTGAGCCGAGGACGATAGCGAGGGAGAGAACCACGACGGTACGAGCTAGACGGCCGCGGCGATTGAGTGAGATGCCAGACGGATTGGCCGAAAAGCCTTGAAAATCAATGACTTTAGATGTGTCAATGGTTATAGCGCTCATGGTTCTTCTCCTGCTACCTGCTAAAACCTTGGGGAAGGTTTTCGAACACTTGTTCGATAGGAAAACCATATACCCACCCACCGACATCTGCAAGATTTTTTCGAACATTTGTTTGAATTTATCCCCAACCTGTGGAACAATCTGTGTATGGCCAAGAACCCGACCCCAAAGACCTCTACAACCAAGCCTGAGCTGACCTCCCGCCAGGTGACGATCCTCGAATTCATCAAGAGCTCCACCGAGAGCCAGGGCTATGCCCCTTCAATGCGCGAAATCGGCGAGGCAGCCGGGCTCAACTCCCCCGCCTCGGTCAAGTACCAGCTCGATATCCTCGAAGAGAAGGGCTTTATCCGCCGCGACGCCGATCGCGGTCGCGCCATGGAGGTCACCCTTCCTGATCACATGAGCGGCGCTAGCGCCCACACAGATAAGACTCGCTTTATCCCACTCGTTGGTTCGATTGCAGCAGGTGTTCCTATTACGGCCGATCAACAAGTCGAAGAAACTTTCCCGCTTCCTGAATCACTCGTTGGCAAGGGCGATCTCTTCATGCTCAAGGTCAAGGGCGAGTCAATGATTAACGCAGCAATCTGCGATGGCGATTACGTCGTTATTCGCCAACAGAAAGATGCCAATAACGGAGACATCGTCGCTGCCATGATCGATGGCGAAGCAACAGTCAAAACCTTCTCGCGCAAGAGTGGCCACATCTGGTTACTTCCAGCCAACGATGACTTTGCGCCTATCGATGGCGACCAATGTGAAGTTTTAGGAATCGTAACCGCAGTACTGCGTTCTATCTAGCTAAGTAAAAGCAACGCGGGAATCTACTTCCTACCCCGATGTGAACTCAGACTCCAACTACTAGTTCTGTTCTAATTGAGCGTGAATGAACTGTTTTTTGCTTTGTGAAAAGTCGGAGAATCCCATTTTCAAGTCGCAGCTCTACATCCATCAGCCTATTGTGGAAGAAATCTAGTTCTGTCTAGATATTCAATCATCAATGTTCTAATGGAGGTAGCTATGAAGGCTATGAAAGTTCGCGCAGTTGCATCACTGCTAGCTGCGACCTTGATCAGCGGCGGTGCACTAATTGCAGCTCCGTCAGCTGTAGCAAACGACGGCACAAATTCACTTGCTGCCGTATTAACAGCAAAGAACTCTTTCGATAACGATGGCAGCAACTACGACATCCTGACTGCAGCAGTTCTTGCAGTTCTCGAAGCCAAGCCAAAGTCAACAGTTTCAGCGCTCACCGACGGTAGCGTCGCGCTGACTGCATTTATCCCTAACGATGATGCATTTATCAATCTCGTCGAGGCATACACAGGTGCTGCCCCAGCATCAGAATCAGCGGCATTTACAGCTGTTGCAACACTCGGTATTGATACCGTTGAAAACGTACTTCTCTATCACGTCGTCGTAGGCCCTGCGATCTTGTCACCTGATGCGCTCAAGGCAAATGGCGCAACTCTTGCAACAGCTCTTAAGGGCGCATCAATCGGCGTCACAGTTAAGGGAACCACAATCACTCTTGGTGATAACGATGTTGTGGCTGCAGACCCAAAGGTTCTTCTACCTCAGGTAGATATCAATAAGGGCAACAAGCAGGTAGCACACGGAATTGATGCAGTCTTGCTGCCAGTTCAGCTACTTTCACTTGGATCAAACTCACTTGCTGCAGTACTTACTGCCAAGAACTCATTTGACTCAAATAAGAACAACTTCGATATCGTCACAGCCGCCGTCCTTGCAGTTCTTAAGGCAAAGCCAGCATCAGATGTTGCAATCTTGACTGATGGAAATATCCCTGTCACAGCCTTTATTCCAAATGATGGTGCATTCATTAATTTGGTAACTGCGTTGACCGGCAAGGCTCCAAAGAACGAGCGCGCAGCATTCACAACTGTTGCAGGTCTTGGTATCCCAACAGTTGAAAGCATCTTGAAGTACCACGTTGTTCAAGGCGATCCAATCCTGTCTCCTGCAGCCCTTAAGGCCAACGGAGCACAGCTTCACAGCACCCTCGATGGCAAGCTCATCAAGGTAACTGTTAAGGGGACAAAAATTACTTTGGGTGATTACAACAAGAAGTTGAAGGATCCAGTAGTAGTTCTTTCTCGCGTTGATCTCAACAAGGGAAATCTCCAGGTTGCACATGGCATCAATGCGGTGTTACTTCCAACTGCATAATTACTAAAGCAGGTTAGCGCCTCAAGGGCCGGCTTATTCGTGAACTCTACGAATGGGCCGGCTCTTGCTACTTACGGCCGAAATCATCCTCAAGGCGAACGATGTCATCTTCGCCAAAGTAAGTCCCTGTCTGTACTTCAATAAAGAGCACGTCATTAGTGCTCGGCGCTGCCATGCGGTGAGCGACGCCGATGCCGATATCAATCGATGCGCCTGTCTCGAGTGTCTTAGTCACGCCATCAATGGTGACAACTGCTGGACCTTGCACAATAAACCAATGTTCGGCGCGCTTTTGGTGGGTTTGGTAAGAAAGGCGAGAACCCGCCTTGACCGTGATTTCTTTTATTTGAGCAAGCGGGGTGGAATGCAGCACTTGATAGCTGCCCCACGGACGCTCTGAAAATTCCAGCACCTGCGAATCTTACTCGTTACCTAGATTATTCTTATCGCTATGCCACCTAAAGATCCGAGTCGCGAAGCGCATTTTCCAGCTATCGAAAAGCGCTATGGCGAAAAGATGTCCTACTGGTTCAAAATCATGAAGGAAATCAAGGACGAGAAGTACCCGCAGCAGATCGCACACCTGCGCGAGAACTACGGTTTTTCACAGGCCCATGCCAACGCCCTCGTGATGTATTCACGTGGATCAACTTCATCAAGGCGCCATGACACACCTGCTGATTTCTTTAAAACTATTGATCCCAAGCAAGCAACAACGATGCGCAAAATCTTTAAAACAATCCAAACCAAATACCCAAAGACAGAACTTGTAGTTGCCTGGAACCAGCCCATGGTCAAGTTAGGTGATGACTACATCTTTGGCGCATCAGCTTCAAAAAACCACATCACAATTGCGCCTTGGAGCACCGATGTTCTGGATGCTTTTCGCGATCAGATGCCACATCTCAAGCTCAATAAGAAGACCATCGTGATTCCCAGCGATTGGAAGGTCGAAGAGAAGTTAATCCTTGCTATGGTCAAAGCCAGGATCGCAGAGCTGAAGTAACTACTACTTCTTCATCAAGGCAAAGGCTGCATCAAAGAGCTCAGCAAAGCGAAGAGATTCGGATAACGGCATCACCCAATCGCTACCTCCGCGAGCGCGCCCAGCAAAGGCATCTGCCATCAACTGATACGGATCGCATCCTCTGAAGTTTTCGATTGTTGTGACTCCATCGATTTCAATCTCAAGATCACTTGGCGCATTATGTGAGTTAAAGGCGTTCATGCCACCCATACGAACTGAGCCCTTTTCACCTTCGACGATAAACCAGCTGGAATCTGGAATATTGCACGATGCCACGGTTTCGCAGACGGTATTACCTAAACGGTAATTCACACGGGTTGTTTCGTCGACTCCACCTGCATGGAAGACAGTCTGCACAGATAAATTTTCCACCTTTGGAAAATCAAGTAGCCAAAGAGGTGCCACTGTTGAATATGGCCCCAAGTCATACAAGATGCCGCCGCCGATAGTTGGATCAAGGCGGATATTGGCGTCATCCAAACCTGAATAGGTAAAGGCAGTACGGATGCGCTTGATCGCCCCTAACTTTCCAGAGCGAACAATTTCATGCACGCGCTGTGTGCGCGGATGCCATCTATTCCACGATGCCTCAACAAAGAGCACGCCCATCTTCTCGGATACATCAATGGCTTCACGTACCTCGGCAGCGTTCATACCCAAAGGCTTTTCGCACAAGACATGCTTGCCCGCCTTCATCGCTTTGATGGCAACGGGCAAGTGGAAGGCATTAGGCAGTGAGATATAGACGCCCTCGACAGCAGGGTCGGCAAACATCTGGTCGTAATCGGTATAGATCATGCCCTTAGGCGAAATCGTCATGGCGCGGTCGGCATCGCGAGATGCCACTGCATAGATTTCACCCACACTGGACTTACTAATCGCTGGATAGAGCGCCTTCTTGGCGATCATTCCCGCTCCGACAAAACCCCATTTAAATGTATTCATCTCTACTCTCCTGCCTTTCATTTCACAGACATTCCCATAGCTCTTTAGGGGTGTC
>CAZSWE010000056.1:2297-6352 GCA_964610715.1 uncultured Candidatus Planktophila sp. | reverse complement strand
CTAGAAGAATTATCCGGCGTAGGACCGGCTAGGGCTACTTGATTTTGCTCTTGTGAAAATTCATAAAGGAGCGGCTTGGGGTAGGCCCACGCTGTCCCTGGTAGCGAGATGCATAAATCGCTGAACCGTATGGATGTTCTGCAGGAGATGAGAGTTTAATCAGACAGAGCTGACCGATCTTCATACCTGGGTATAACTTCACAGGAAGGTTGGCAACGTTGGAAAGTTCGAGGGTGATGTGGCCAGAAAATCCTGGATCGATAAACCCGGCTGTGGAGTGCGTCAAAAGTCCGAGGCGACCAAGAGATGACTTTCCTTCTAGGCGGCCAGCAATGTCATCTGGCAGCGTGATGATTTCGTAGGTGCTTGCTAGAACGAATTCGCCTGGGTGCAAGATAAATGCCTCATCGCCTTCGGCAATCACTTCGCGAGTGAGCTCGGCCTGTTCGATTGATGGGTCGATCACTGAATACTTGTGGTTTTCAAAGACGCGAAAGAACTTATCCAGGCGGACATCGACTGAAGATGGCTGGATCATCGCCTCATCGAAAGGTTCAACGGCTACGCGGCCTGATTGGATTTCGGAGCGGATATCGCGGTCTGAGAGAAGCACGGCGTGAGCCTACCTTTCCCAACTGGAAAAAAGGCCCCTTGGCGCGCTTGCGTAAGTTACTAGCGGGTAGCACCATTACGCCATGAGCCATTACACCGCCAACCTGCGTGACATTGAATTCTGCCTCTTCGACCTCTTGGGGCGCGAAAAAGTTCTCGGTAGTTCTATCTACTCAGAACTCGATCGCGATACCGCGATGGGAATGTTGGAAGAGATGAAGCGACTTACTGAAAATGATCTTGCTGCTTCTTTTGTTGAAGGCGATCGCGTAGGCGCAGTGCTTAACAAGGCAACAGGTGATGTCACTCTTCCAGAAAGTTTTAAGAAGTCATACAAGGCATATGTTGATGGTGAATGGTGGCGCCTTGATGCACCGGTAGAACTTGGCGGAATGAAAGTCCCACCTTCAATTCGTTGGGCGATTGCCGAAATGGTTCTTGGTTCAAACCCAGCAATTCATATCTATGCATCTGGTTATGCATTTGCACACGTGGCACATGTTCTTGGAACAGATGTTCAGAAGAAGATGGCAAAGCACATGGTCGAACGCCATTGGGGCGCAACGATGCAGTTGACCGAACCTGATGCTGGTTCAGATGTCGGTGCAGGTCGCACAAAGGCTGTTGAACAACCAGATGGCACGTGGCATATCACCGGCAATAAGCGTTACATCACTTCAGGCGATGCTGACTTCTACGAAAATGTTATGCACTTCGTTCTTGCTCGTCGCGAAGGTGGCGGGCCTGGAACTAAGGGGCTCTCACTCTTCCTTATCCCTAAGTTTATGTTTGATCTTGAAACTGGCGATCTTGGAAAACGTAATGGCGTCTATGTCACAGGACTTGAAGACAAGATGGGACTTAACGTCTCTGCGACTTGCGAAGTAAACTTGGGCGAGAAAGAGCCTGCTGTTGGTTATTTGCTTGGTGATGTTCACCAAGGAATCGCGCAGATGTTTAAGATTATTGAATTCGCTCGCATGATGGTTGGAACAAAGGCGATTGCAACTCTTTCAGCTGGTTATCAGCAGGCGCTGGCGTACGCGAAGACTCGCGTACAGGGTGGCGATATGAAGGTTATGAACGATAAAGCCAGCCCCCGTGTCACCATCATTAAGCACCCAGATGTGCGTCGTTCGCTGATGGTGCAGAAGGCGTACTCCGAAGGTATGCGCGCACTCATTCTCTACACCGCAACGATTCAAGATGAGGTTGAACTAGCGAAAGCTGCTGGCGATACTGAAAAACTTGAAACGATGGAAAAGCTGAACGATCTCTTGCTTCCAGTTGTTAAGGGATTTGGTTCAGAAAAATCTTGGACACTTCTTGGTACAGAATCGCTACAGACATTTGGTGGCGCAGGATTTACTCGCGATTGGCCACTAGAACAATATGTTCGCGATGCCAAGATCGACACCTTGTATGAAGGCACAACTGCAATTCAGGGCCTTGATTTCTTCTTCCGCAAGGTTGTTAAAGATGGTGGTCGCTCACTTGGTCTTCTTGGTAAAGAGATTCAAGCATTTGCTGAAACCGGTGGCGCACATGCTGCTGAGAAGCAGGCTTTACTTAAGGCGCTCGGTGATCTCAATGGAATCATCGGTGTTCTTGTGGGACATGCGATGGCATCACAAGAGAAATCAGAAGAAATTTACAAAGTGGGTCTCAATACATCCCGTGCGCTGATGGCAGTCGGTGACATCATCATCTCTTGGCTCTTACTCCGTCAGGCTGATATCGCAGCTGAAAAGGTTGCAGCTGGCGCTGGTAAAGATGCTGATTTCTACACCGGAAAGATTGCATCAGCGAAGTTCTTTGTTTCAACGGTTCTGCCTCACATCACAGCAGATCGCAAGATTGTTGAAGCAACTGACTCTGCGATTATGGAGATTCCTGAGTCAGCCTTCTAGTTTTCATCAGTTAGACTCAAGCAATGTTGACCAAGCATCGCGCTGAGTTTCTGCTTGCGCTAGGAGCGGTCTTCTTCTCGGCAAGTGGCATTATCGTCACAGTCATCCTTAAATACATGCCGGCCTTTCATCTGGCGCAATTTCGCTCCATCTCTGCAGTCTTGATTCTTGGCACCTACGTTGCACTCACTCGCCCAGAGCTATTGAAGGCGAAGAAGGCTGAACTCAAGCGTTTTGTGGTCTATGGCGTTGTGGGCTTTGCCCTCGTTAACTTTGGCTACCTACTTGGTATCGAACGCGGTGTGCCGCTTGGGTTAGTTCTTATTCTCGAATTCACAGCATCAATCTGGATCGCGCTCTGGATTAAATTGGTGCGCCGCGGATATGTAGCAAATGAGATGTGGCTTGCCGTCTTTCTATCATTCACTGGACTCATCCTTGTCTCTAAAGTCTGGAATGGTTTTAAATTTGATCTCATTGGCCTAGCTGCTTCTCTGCTCTGCGCTTTTGCACTCGCGGCTTACTTCTTAATGAGCGAGAAGATCGGCAAGACCCGCGAACCAATTTCAATGTTGATCTTCGGTATGACTTTTGCATCCATCTTCTGGTTAGTGGTTCTGCCACCTTGGACATTTCCATTTGAAGTATTTACAACCCCCATGAACCTTGGCGGTATCGCTGAGGGCACAATGGTTCCGGGTTGGGTCATGATTGCAAGCGCTGCAGTCTTTGGAACAGTTGTTCCTTATATGTTGGTTTTATCTGGAATGCGTCACTTAAGTGCTTCAACTAGTAGCGTTATTGGAATGCTTGAACCAGTAATCGCTGGTGCATTTGCTTGGGTTTGGTTTGCTCAGAGTTGGGATGCAATTCAATTAGTTGGAGCAGCAACTGTCTTATTTGGAATTTATCTAGCCGATCGCGCAAAGAGCGCGCCACAATAAATTACTCGTTCCAACCGCCGTCGCCAGGTGATGTTGGTTGTGAATCTGCGCTCGTTGACTGTGTGAAGTCGCGGCCTGCACCCACTGATGGAGCCATATCGAAGAAGCGCGCAAAGTGAAGTTGGGCAGAAACTGTGATGGTGCGAGTTGGTCCGTTACGGTGCTTAGCAACGATGAAATCTGCTTCGCCAGATCGGTTCTGTGAATCGTACATATCGTCGCGGTGGAGCAAGATAACAACGTCAGCATCTTGTTCGATAGAGCCTGATTCACGTAGGTCTGAGAGCATCGGCTTCTTGTCAGAGCGCTGTTCAGGAGAACGGTTGAGCTGTGAGATAGCGATAACAGGGACATTGAGCTCTTTCGCCATCAACTTAAGGTGACGTGAGAACTCAGAGACTTCTTGCTGGCGGTTTTCAACGCGCTTACCCGATGACATCAACTGCAGGTAATCGATAACAATAAGTTTTAGATCATGGCGCTGCTTGAGGCGACGAGCCTTTGCACGAATCTCCATCATCGAAAGGTTTGGTGAATCATCGATAAAGAGTGGCGCATCTGAAATTTCGCCCATACGGCGAGCAAGCTT
>CAZSWE010000056.1:0-2197 GCA_964610715.1 uncultured Candidatus Planktophila sp. | reverse complement strand
TCACCGCGCTTTGTGAGTTCGGCAGCGACGGTAATTGCATCTGCTGGTTCGCCGCGGCTATAGAGATCAAGAATTGCTTCATAAATTAACTCGTGCGAAGGACGATAGAAATCGCGTTCGCGTAAAACTTCAACAACATCTGCGATTGCATCCTTTGATAACAACATTCCACCGAGAACAGATTGTTCTGCTTGTAAATCTTGTGGCGGTGTACGTTCAAATTCGGTACCGACCGTGTTAAAGGTTGCAGCCCCACGCGGGTTATTGGGCAGTTCGGCGATACTCACGGGTGAAACTTCCCACCTAGCACTGACAAAAGCGAAGGCGCCTGTGTGCGCAGCTGGGGATAAGCCCGCTATCTATGTGTAAAAGGCTGTGGACAGGTTGGGGATAACTGCCTGAATCGGTGGATAGTGAGCCAGGCTAAGCGTGAATTGATGTGGAGGAAAGTAAATCTCAACATCTCATATGGTGAAACTTTCACAAGAAATGCAAAAGACCCGCCGCAGTGAAGCGACGGGCCCTTTGGGTAAAGCGAATTAGGCAGAGACGACAGAGAGAGTCACTGTTGCAACAACGTTATGTGCAAGTGAGACCTTCACTGAATGTGTACCTGTCTTCTTGATGTGGCCAGATGTCTTGAGGTTATGGCGATCGATATCGACACCAGTTGCTGACTTAATCGCAGCAGCGATGTCCTTATCTGTAACAGAACCGAAGAGGCGACCAGCTGTACCGGTCTTGACCTTTACGGCAACTGTTGCCTTCTCAAGGGTTGCCTTGATCTCTTTAGCGTGATCAAGATCGCGGACTTCGCGTGCAGCGCGTGCGCGACGAATTCCTTCGATCTGCTTCTCGCCACCAAGTGACCATGCAATTGCAACGCCACGTGGAAGAAGGAAGTTACGTGCGTAACCATCTTTTACAGTGACGACATCGCCAGCGTTACCGAGCTTATTTACTTCACGAGTAAGAATGAGTTTCATAGTTCAAGCCCCCTTATCGTGCTGATGATGTGTAAGGCAGAAGAGCAACTTCACGGCTGTTCTTGACAGCTGTTGCTACTGCGCGCTGATGTTGTGTGCATGCACCTGTTACTCGGCGAGCGCGGATCTTGCCGCGATCTGAGATGTACTTACGAAGGGTCGCAATATCTTTGTAATCGATATATGTGACCTTGTCGCGACAGAAGCTGCATGGCTTCTTCTTGAACTTCTTATTAAGGGCAGCAGCCTTCGCGCCCTTGTTCTTTGGCTCGCGTAGAGCCTTGTTATTTCTTGCTCCCATTGTGGTGCTCCTTTTCGGGTGCCCTTCCAACTAGCTCTTTAACTAGTAAAGAAGGAATGGATTGATAGGTTTTTTTAGAAAGGTGGTTCGTCGGTTGTAGATGTTCCCCATCCACCACCGGCTGGTGAAGTCGAAGCAGCTGCCCATGGATCATCTCCGAAGGTATCTGCAGCAGCTGGTGCTGCTGCGCCACCGGCTGCACGCTGTGTGCGTGTGACCTTAGCTGTGGCGTTGCGAAGTGATGGACCTACTTCGTCAACTTCTACCTCAAAGACTGTGCGCTTTTCGCCTTCTTTTGTTTCGTACGAACGCTGCTTAAGTCGACCAGAGAGAATGACGCGCATTCCCTTTGTCAGTGACTCTGCAACATTCTCTGCAGCTTGACGCCAGATTTGGCATTGAAGGAAGAGGCTCTCGCCATCTTTCCATTCATTTGTAGCCTTATCTAAGTAACGAGGTGTTGAGGCAACGCGAAATTTAGCTACCGCTGCACCGCTTGGTGTAAAACGTAGCTCCGGATCGTCAACGAGGTTGCCGATCATTGTGATTGTTGTATCTCCTGCTGCCATTTCTTCCTCTTTTCTTAGCTTCTACTCTGGGGGTCTCTACTGGTGGAGTCCGTACTTATAAATTACTCGTCGCAAGTGACATCCGTGGCGCGAATCGCCACAGCTGTGCATTACTCGGGACGGATAACCTTTGTGCGAAGAACAGATTCGTTCAGGTTGAGCTGACGATCTAACTCTTTGATTGCCGCTGGCTCGCAGTGCATATCGACGACTGCGTAGATGCCTTCAGGCTTCTTATTGATTTCAAATGACATACGGCGCTTGCCCCAAACATCGAGCTTGTCGACGCGGCCTCCGCTGTCTTTGATGATTTTGAGATATGTCTCAAGTGATGGTGTGAC
>CAZSWE010000055.1:0-6480 GCA_964610715.1 uncultured Candidatus Planktophila sp. | reverse complement strand
CGGCTTATTCAAACTTCTGGAACAAGGGTGTAATTGAAGTGGGCGCGGATGCTGACTTTGTCGTTTTGGATCAGAATCCGTTAAAAGTTGTGACAGAGAAGGTAAATGAAATAAAGGTTCTGCAGGTTTATGTCGCGGGACTAAAGGCTTAATCAGCCAGTATTGCGTAAGCCCGCTGCAACACCGTTAATGGTTAACAAGAGGGCGCGAATCAAAGTTGGATCAGCGGCTGCGCCTTCGTGGCGCACGCGGCTAAGAAGTGTTACCTGCAGCAGTTGAAGGGGTGCAAGGTAGGTATCGCGCACCTGCAGAGTACGAGCAAGAACTGCTTGATCTCCAAGCAGCGAACTCTTTCCAGTGAGCTTCAAGATTTCATCAACTGTCAGTTGGAATTCTGCAGTAATGGTGTCGAGGAAGTGATGGAGCTCTTTCGGTACCAGAGTTTCGACGTAACGCTTTGCAGTTACTAAATCGGTCTTGGCTAGAGTCATTTCGACGTTGCTGATAAAAGTTGAGAAGAAGTGCCATTCACGGAGCATCTGCTGCAGCACATCGCTTTTACCTGCTTCGCGTGCAGCTTTGAGGCCAGATCCAACGCCAAACCAACCCGGAACAATCTGACGTGATTGGGTCCAACCAAAGACCCAAGGAATTGCGCGGAGTGAATCAAGGCCACCAGCCGCATCAGGTCTACGTGAAGGACGAGAACCTAAGAAGAGATTTCCTAGCTGCTCAACTGGCGTTGATGCATAGAAATATGCCGGAAGATCTGGGTGGTCAACGAGTGCGCGATAAGTGGTGAAGGAGTTATCGCTTACTAAGTTCATACATTCATTCCACTTAGCTAAATCTTCTTTACTCTGGCGCGGTCCACGATTAAGAATCGTGGCTTCCAGGGATGCAGCAAGTGTGAGTTCAACGTTCTCACGTGCCAACGCAGGAAGTGCGTATTTATCTGAGATGACTTCACCTTGTTCGGTCATCTTGATCTGTCCATCAACTGATCCCCAAGGCAGCGCAACAAGGGCGTCGTATGTTGGTCCACCACCACGGCCGACAGAACCACCACGGCCATGGAAGAGGCGAAGCTTTACGCCATGGCTCTTAGCCACATCGCGCAAGATGCGTTGTGCGCGATGGATTTCCCATTGCGATGTTGCGATCCCAGCATCCTTATTTGAATCTGAATAACCCAACATCACTTCTTGCACGTTTCCGCGCAGTTCAACGACCTTGCGATATGTGGGATTGCCGAGCATCTTCTCAAGAATTTCACCTGCTGCGCGAAGTTCTGCAACTGTTTCAAGAAGAGGCGCAAAGCCCACTTTGGCGATTCCACGTGAGATATCAACGAGCCCTGCCTGCTTACCAAGCACAGTTGCAGCGATTAGATCATCTGCGCCCTTGGTCATCGAAACGATATAGGTCTCAATGACTTCTGGACCGAATCTTTCAATCAGATCTTCAATAGCGACAAAGGTATTGAGAGTTTTGCTTGCTGCTGCATCGAGAGATGAAGTATCAAACTTCTTATCTGATGCTAAGTGCTCAATCAGAACTGGGAATTTCTCATCATGTGAAAGCTCTTTGTAGTTACCGCCAATGAGTTGCTGCAGAACGTTGTGATGAGCATCTGAGTGTTCGCGGATATCAAGAGTCGCATGAGTAAGACCAAAGGCGGCGACGGTGCGGATAGTGCGCTCTAGTAGGCCTGTTGCCAGTAGTTCTCCGCGGTGGGCAAAGAGTGAATCGCGCATCAAAGTCAGATCTGCCAAGAGTTCGGCAGTGTTCTTGTAATCGCGTCCTGGTACATGTGGACCACGAACAGCATGGCGACTACGTGTGAAAGCTAAACGGTGCACGATCGCTGTGGCTTTAAGGCGATATGGCTCTTGGACATTAAGGCGCAAGAAACGGGGCTCAAATTCTGGGATGTTCTTTAAATCTTTTTCAACCGATGCGCTCAGTTCAGGGGTTGCACCTGCAATACGAGTTGAGACTGAGAGCATCTGACGAAGTCGGTTCATGGCAGCCATCGTGGTGCGGATGGCGTGGTTTACTTGAAGTACAACAGCTTCTTCAGTGATTTCAGGAGTGATGTTTGGGTTGCCGTCGCGGTCTCCGCCGATCCAAGTACCAAATGTCAGCGGACGTGCAGTAACAGGCAAATCAATCTTGAGGCGCTTAAGTTCGCGGGCAAAGTCATTCAGTACTTCAGGAACTGTATTGGCCGAAAGATCATCCAGGTAATAGAGAGCATTCATCGCTTCATCGAGCGGTTCTGGACGATCAAGGCGCAGCTCATCTGTCTGCCACAGTAAATCAACGGTTTCAGCAAGGCGTTCATCTTGTGTGACTGACTTTGGCGTATCGAGCAGGGATGCAATTTCACCTAACTTACCGAGAATGGAACGGCGCGCAGCTTCAGTTGGGTGCGCTGTAAAGACTGGGCGAATATTGAGGTCATTGATCCACTTTGTTAAATCTTGCTGAGTGATTTCATGGCCCGAGACTGGATTGTTAATGGCGCTTTCAATCTTGTCGATAGCGCGAGTAATCCAAGAACCACCACGTTCGCGAACTTCAGCAAGAACACGTGAACGGTGTACTTGCTCTGCCACATTGGCAAGATGGAAATAGGTGCTAAATGCGCGCACCAATTGAACTGATTCATCGACAGTCAACTTGTCGAGGATTTCAATGCCGCTACCTTCGCGCACGCTCTTGCGCACGCTTTCAACGAGATCGAGAAGTTGTTGACCTTCTTGGCGTACAAGAGATTGGCCCAATAAATCGCCGAGGCGACGCACGTCGCTGCGCAAGGTGGCATCGTCGGATTCAACGATGCTCTTGGCTTCGAGATTCTGATTTGGCGCCTGAGTCACCTGCGAATTATCGCAGGTTGAGCGAGGTCGGTAGACTGTGATTGTTCGCCCCCCTCACTTTGTGAAGCGGGGCTTTGAGTCGTTTGGAGGCGCTTTCAATGAGAGGAATTCTTCCGGTATTACATAGTGATACTGAAGTCCTTGCAGCGCTCGAATCTGATTCAGCCAAAATCATCGCAGCACCTCCCAGCTATCCATTTTTGATCGCTCTCAAAGCGCAGCAACACCCAGTCTTGGTGGTCACCAGCTCTTCACGTTCTGCTGAAGACCTTGCTGAAAGTCTGCGCGATCTACATTCGCGCGTCTATGAATTTCCTGCTTGGGAAACGCTGCCCCACGAACGACTCAGCCCACGTAGTGACACGGTTGCACAGAGAATTGCAACGCTTTATTCGTTACAACTAACAGATGCCACACATCCAGTTGTTGTTGCACCAGTTCGCGCAGTAATCCATCGCTTCATTTCTTCCCTTGCTACAGAACCACTCTGGACTCTTGAGATCGGCCAAGAGATTGGCTTAACCGAACTCATTACCCATCTGACAGAGCTGGCATTCACAAGAACTGACCTCGTTGAAAAGCGTGGTGAATTTGCAGTGCGCGGTGGAATCGTCGATGTCTTCTTACCGCTTGCGATGCACCCAGTTCGTATCGATTTCTTTGGTGATGAGATTGAAGAGCTGCGCTACTTTGAAGTCGCAGATCAGCGCACTAGTGAAGCAGTTATTGGAAAACTTTCCATTCTGCCCTGCCGTGAATTTTTACTCAACGACGAAATCTGTTCGCGGGCCGAAAAGCTCAAGAGCCAATATCCGGGCGCGCTAGAAATCATCGGAAAGATTGCAGATGGCATCACCGTTGATGGCATGGAATCGCTCATCCCATTATTGACAGATGACTTCAATACCATCGCACAACGCATGCCGGCACAGACAGAAATACTCTTTATTGATGGTGAGCGAATCCGTTCACGTACTGCAGATCTCATTGAGACAAACGAAGAATTTCTAGAAGCATCTTGGTCAAACGCCGCCATCGGCGCCAGTGCGCCTCTTCCTGTTGAGAAAGTTACCTATCTTTCTTGGGAGGCGCTACATGAAGAGTTAACAACGCTGGGATTACGTATCGGAGCGCTCAACCCATTTGGTAGCGATCTCGATACGGATGCGCATTTTCTCGATATTGCAGCAATTGACCCGATGCGTGGAAACGTTGAGGCGCTCTGCGAACTTTTACGTACCGGGCTAGAAGCTCATGAGAGCGTTATCTTTTCAACAGTAGGCCACGGTATGGCTGAACGCTATGCCGGCATCTTTCGCGATGCAGACCTTCCTGTACACATGGTGCAATCGCTCAAAGCCACGCCAACCAAGGGCTCTATTCACATTACGCAATCAACTCTTGGCTTTGGATTCCATAGCGATCGCGCCGGCATATTGGTCGTGACAGAGCGAGATTTATCAGGCAGCAAGACCACAACAAAAGATGCGCGCATGCCTTCCAAGCGTAAGCAAGCTATTGATCCACTTGAACTGCGCTCAGGAGATTTTGTTGTTCATGAACAACATGGAATCGGTAGATATGTAGAACTTATCCAGAGAACTGTTGGGGGAGTAACCCGCGAATACTTGGTCATTGAATATGCGCCTGCAAAACGTGGCCAACCAGGCGATCGCATCTTTGTTCCCACCGATACCTTGGAACAGGTCAGTAAGTATGTTGGCGGCGAAACGCCGACGGTGCACCGCATTGGCAGTGGTGAGTGGCAGAAGGCAAAGGGTCGTGCGCGTAAAGCTGTGCGCCAAATTGCTGGTGAGTTAATCCGTCTCTATGCAGCGCGAACCAGCGCACCCGGTTTTGCTTTTTCTGCCGATACTCCTTGGCAGCGCGAGCTCGAAGATGCCTTCTCATACATCGAAACGCCTGATCAACTTTCAACAATCGAAGATGTAAAGCGCGATATGGAACGTCCCTACCCAATGGATCGCATTATTTGTGGTGACGTAGGTTATGGAAAGACAGAGATTGCTATTCGCGCTGCCTTTAAGGCGGTCCAAGATGGAAAGCAAGTTGCGGTACTCGTTCCGACAACGCTTCTAGTACAACAACATTCAAAGACCTTTGCCGAACGCTATTCTGGATTTCCTATCCGCGTTGCAGGGCTATCTCGATTTAACACGGCCAAAGAGAGCAAAGAGATATTGCAAGAGCTAGCTGCTGGCTCTATCGATGTGGTCGTTGGTACTCACAGGTTGTTATCGCAAGATGTCACCTTTAAAGATCTCGGGCTGGTAGTTGTCGATGAAGAACAGCGATTTGGTGTTGAACAGAAAGAGTCGCTCAAGAAGATGCGCACAACGGTAGATGTGCTGGCTATGTCGGCAACGCCTATTCCGCGCACACTTGAGATGGCAGTAACTGGTATCCGCGAGATGTCGACCATTACGACTCCACCAGAAGAACGCCATCCCATCTTGACCTATGTAGGGCCAGCTGATGATGCGCAGATTAAGGCGGCTATTCACCGCGAACTTCTGCGCGATGGCCAGATTTTCTATCTCCATAACCGAGTTGAATCTATTGATCGCGCCGCTGCCAAGATTCAAGAGTTGGTACCAGAAGCACGCATTCGCATCGCACATGGACAGATGGGAGAAGCAGCTTTAGAAGATGTCATCTTGGCATTCTGGAATCGCGACTTCGACATCTTGGTCTGTACAACCATCGTTGAAAGCGGTTTAGATATTGCAAATGCCAATACGCTCATTGTTGAACGCGCTGACAATTTCGGTCTTTCTCAGTTGCATCAATTACGTGGACGCGTTGGTCGTGGCCGCGAACGTGCGTATGCATATTTCCTCTACCCCGCAGATCAACCGCTCTCTGAGGTCGCACTCGATCGCCTCAAGACAATCGCTACAAATACCGATTTAGGTTCTGGCATGCGCGTTGCTTTAAAGGATTTGGAAATTCGCGGCGCTGGCAATCTTTTGGGCGGCGAACAATCAGGCCATATCGCCGATGTTGGCTTCGACCTTTATATGCGTATGGTCGGTGAAGCAGTCCACGATTACAAAACTGGAATCATTGAAACTGATGAAAAAAACCATGAATGCAAAGTTGAACTGCCCGTCAACGCACACCTATCTCAAGAGTATGTGCCGGGCGAACGATTGCGCCTTGATCTCTACCGCCGCCTGGCAGATGTGCGCAGTAAAGAAGATGTTGAATCCATTCGTGAAGAGCTAGTCGATCGCTTTGGCGAACTTCCAGCTGAAGCGCAATCACTGCTTGTTGTTGCCCAACTTCGCGCCTTTGCTAAATCGTTAGGTATTTCAGAAGTTGTGGCTGCTGGAAAATTCTTACGAATTTCACCGCTAGTTCTGCCTGAATCAAAGCAGCTCCGCCTCAACCGACTCTTCCCTGGCTCGCTCTATAAGACCGCCACAAATACTGTGATGATTGCAATTCCCCGTGCGGCCGCATGGACTCCTACGGCAGAAGGATCCAAAGTTTTAGGGGATACTTCTCTTCTGGAATGGGCATCAGCCTCCCTGCATCAGCTAACTGAGTAAGAATGAATGAAAGCGAGCTC
>CAZSWE010000054.1:0-6481 GCA_964610715.1 uncultured Candidatus Planktophila sp. | reverse complement strand
GTCTTTATCTCTTTAGGTTTTGATGCTCCCGAGATTGTCTGAAGTGAGCCAATGACGCTCTTATCCTGCCCATAAACTCGTGAGTTAACTTCCCACCAACGACATCCTGGTTCAGATGCAACAAGGACTGCTCCACAGACAAACTTTGTACACGCTTCTACTTGCGAAGCCAGAACATTGCGAGCGGAGAGAATTCCAATCAACTCTTTACTACTAGGCACTTTGGCATAGACACCTGATTCAATTGCAAAACCAGCAGGTGGCCACTTTGGTTTTGGTGATGGGGTTTTGCGCGCTGTCTTCTTTGGTTTTGGCTTCGGCTTCGGCTTAGGTTTGACGGTCGCCTTGGCAGTTGCCGCAGGTGAAGCGCTCACAGTGGGTTTCGCGGTCGCCTTGGCTGTGCTCTTCACAGTCGGAGTAGGCGTCGGCTTCTTAGTTGCAGCAAGCGCGCTGCTCGATGATGCGATCAGAGCTACAGAAATGAGGAGGGCTAGCTTCTTCACTGGCGCTCCCACTTAAAGCTACGAATTGCCCAGATAATTCCTACGACCAACCAGGCGCCAATAATGGCAAAGGTACGGCCAGTTTCCCATGAACCTGCAACTTCCTGTGCTGCAAAAGAATCTGGCAAGAAGACCGAACGTGCACCTTGCGTCATCCATTTCAAAGGAAAGATTGCGGCAACTTGTTGCATCCACTGTGGGAGATCGGTAAAGATAAAGAAGACGCCACTAAAGAATTGCAGGACGATTACGACAGGTGAGACAACTGCGGAAGCACCCCGACCTGTCTTTGGAACATTGGAGAAAGCAATACCAAGAATTGTTGAACAGGCGCTGCCGATGACAAGCAGAGCGAAGAGAATGAGCCACTTATCAGCGCTCGTTGGCAGATTAACGCCGAAGAAGGCAACGCCAGCGGCAAGGAGTAAGAAGACCTGCACCAGCATGCTCAGCGTTACCAATATGGATTTACCAATGAAGTAGCTACTGGCTGGCATAGGAGTACCACGTAAGCGTTTTAGGGTTCCGAAGTCACGCTCCATGGGAATCATGATGGCTAATTGTTGGAAGCCGGTATTAACGAGCCCTGAAGCAATCATGCCAGCGACGAAGTATTGGCTAAAAGTTACGCCTTCAGCAATCTGATTTGAAAAGACAGATCCAAAGATTGCCAAGAGAATAAGTGGAAAGAGCATTGTGAACACAACAGATTCACGTTGGCGCATGAACTGTCTGATTTCAAGGCCACCACGTTGAATACCGATTGAGAGCGCAGTTGGTTTACTCATTGGCGCCTCCAATCATCTCAAGATAGATATCTTCTAACGACGCGCGCTTGACGCTGAGCTCAGGAACTTCTCCGTTAAATCGAGAAGATAGTTGTGAAACGAAGGCAGTTGGGTTCTCGCTCTTCTCAGATTTTGTAATTCCATCTTCGCGCCAAGAGACTGTGGCAAGAGAGGTAGCTCGCCCGCCAAGAAGTTCAGGTGTGGAGACTTCAATAATTTGTCCGTGGTTAATGACAGCGACTCGATCAGCGAGAGCCTCTGCTTCATCGAGGTAATGAGTGGTCAGCAAAATTGTGGCGCCTTCATCGCGCAGGTTGCGGATCAGAGACCAGAAGGCGCGCCGAGCTTCTGGGTCAAAACCAGTTGTCGGTTCATCAAGAAAAATCACTTCTGGGCTACCGATAATGCCGAGAGCGACATCGAGTCTGCGACGTTGCCCACCTGACAAGGTACGACCCAACGCATCAACTTTTTCGCTTAATCCAACAAGATCAATTACTTCACGCGGGTCTTTGGGGGATTTGTAGTACTTAGCAAAGTGCGAGACAGATTCATAGACTGTCAGATCGCCTGCATCTTCCGTTGATTGCAGAACGATGCCGATGCGATCGCGCCATGCTTGCGCTGCAGACCCCTTTGTCGCTGGGTCAAAACCTAAGACCTTAACGTCACCCGAATCGCGATCGCGAAAGCCTTCGAGGATCTCTACGGTGGTGGTTTTGCCGGCCCCATTGGGCCCGAGGAGCGCAAAGATTTCACCTTGAGATATCTGCAGGTCGACCCCGTTGACCGCCTGATTCGCGCCGTAGCTCTTCTTCAAGCCGGCGACGCTGATGACTGTGCTCATATGGCTATCTTGTCATTGACTGGGTAAAAGTGCGAGAAAATGGTCCCATGAGCCCGCGTAAGAATTATCCCAAAAATCGTAGGCCTAAAAATAACGATGAAGATCGCCCACTAAATCCTTCCAATCAAAGTTTTGAAGAAGATGAGAATGGCTTATGGATTGTAAGAAAGTTAACGGGATCAGCTGCAAATAAGCCCTACCGCTGTCCTGGATGCGATCAATTAATTCCTATGGCAACACCTCACACTGTTGCATGGCTCGATGGTGACGAAGATAACCGTCGCCATTGGCATAACGCCTGTTGGACTAAACGCAATAACCGAGGTCCTCGCACTGAACGTACTCGCAACGCGCCTCGCTATTAGAAGTCTTTAACTAAAGCGACCCTTAAGAAATTTCGTCACCGCAACAATTAACTTATCGCTTCCTGCAGTTCTACTAAAGCTTGTAAATGCAATTGGCAGTTGAAAACGAGCACGAACAACAGTGCGAGGATAAGTAAACTCAAGCAAACCTTCTGGTCCATGAATTCGGCCATACCCACTATCTTTCACGCCACCAAAAGGGACTGAATCAACGGCGGCAAAAGAGATAGTGGAATTGATTGCCACCATTCCTGTATGTAGCTGTGATGCAATCTGCTTGCCGCGTCGCTTAGACCAGACTGATGCACCGAGCCCATAACGAGTGTCATTCGATAGTTTGATTGCTTCAGCCATGGATTTCACGCGGTTGATTGCAATAGTTGGTCCAAAGGTCTCTTCAGTCATTGCTATTGAATCTTCTGGAACGTCGCAGAAAATCACTGGTTCAACAAAGGGAGCTTTTACTGAATTTGATCCACCCATTAATACTGTGGCGCCACGGGCTATGGCATCATCAATATGGCTCTGGATAATGGGAATCTGCTTCGGCATTGTGGTTGGGCCGTACTTACCCACGCCGGGAGCACCTGGCTTAATAGACTTGGCAATCTCAAGAACTTTCTCGATAAATTTATCGGCTACTCGCTCATCAACATACACGCGTTCAGCGCCAATACATGTCTGACCAGCATTGGAAAAAGCAGACCAGACGGTGGCATCTGCAGCACGCGCGATATCGGCATCGTGAGCCACGATTACTGGATCTTTTCCACCACATTCAAGAACTACTGGAGTCATATGAGCTGCACAGGTTGCTGCAACAATCTTTGCTGTTCGAGTTGAACCAGTAAAAGCCAACTTATCAACGCCGCTTTCGCAGAGGAATTTTCCAGTTTCACCAAGGCCTGTAACACATATGAAGACATCTGCAAATAAAGTCGAATCGAGAAATGTGCGTGCCAAGTATTGGCCGACCCCTGGCGTGTATTCGCTAGGTTTAAAGACAACTGTGTTTCCGGCGGCAAGTGCATATGCAATCGATCCAAGAGGAGTGAAGACTGGATAATTCCAAGGGCCAATCACGCCGACAACTCCAACGGGAGATCGTTCAACGGTCGCTGACATATTTGCCATCAATAGACCTGGAGAGCGATAGGAAGTACGCATTACTGACTCTGCATGGCGAGCAGCCCATGCAATATGGCCTGCCGCAAGTGCTGCCTCTAATTTGGCATCACTTGTGGGTTTTCCTGTTTCAAGTGAGACGAGTTCAGCCAACTCATCAACATTGTGCATGAGGTAGGTGCTCCACTTAAGCAGCACCTTCTTACGTCCACTAAATCCAATTTCTTGCCATTGAACTGATGCGGCGCGTGCTGACGCAACTGCTGCACGCACACCTGCTTCATCTGTGATGGGGTGCGATGCAATTACTTCATCGTTCACAGGATTGAGCGAATCAAATGTCTGCGCTTTGGAAAGGCTCATAGGCAAAGACTAGACTGCAACTATGTCGGAACCAATCCGCCCCAGCACCGTGCTTGCCGCCCAGCGCACGCCATTTACAGTCACCACCGAAGATGGACAGACTCTCATCGCTGAAGTCAGCGCCCCACTCGATCACCCAACTGCAGCGATTCTTTGTTGCCATCCCAATCCCACTGGTGGGGGAATGATGGATAGCCATATCTATAAGAAGGCTGCCAATCGACTTCCTGCGATGGCCGGCATAACTGTTGTTCGCTTTAATACACGTGGAACAACGAGTGAAGCAGGAACAAGTACCGGTAATTATGACAATGGTCGCGCAGAAAAATACGATGTTGAAGCAATGTTGCGCTACTGCTTTGATGTTTTACAACTAAAGGAGTTATGGGTAGTTGGGTGGTCATTTGGAACAAGTATTGCAATCAGCCATGCGCGCGATCCACGGATTAAGGGCCTGATTCTCTTAAGCCCAACGTTGCTCGATATCGTTGATGGCGATCTGGAATTTTGGGCACAGGATGGCAGACCGATTACGGCGTTGATACCTGAGCATGATGATTACCTCAAACCAGATCAAGCAGCAGAGCGCTTTGCAGTAATTCCACAGATTAAGTTGATTCCAGTTGCAGGCGCTAAGCACCTCTGGGTTGGAGAACCGATGGTGCATAGGGTTTTGACTGAAATTACTCAGATAGTTGCGCCAGCCAGATTGCCACTTCCTACTGAAATTTAAGAACGTTCTGAGCGCGGAAAGACAACTTCTTCCAGAATCAAAATAATAGATGCGGCAACCGGTACCGCGAGTAAGCCTCCGACAAGTCCTAGTAGCGAAGTACCAATGAGCGCCGAAACAATGGTGACTGCACCAGGAACATTGAGGTTACGTTTCATCACCTTGGGAGTCAGCAGGTAATTTTCAATCTGTACATAAACCACATAACCAACAAATGCGATGACACCTATTGCAACAGTTTCGGTCAGCGCAATTAAGGTAAAGATTGCAGCTCCGATGAAGTGGCCAATCAGCGGAACTAGTCCGCAGACGAAGATGATGATGCCGATAGCGATTGGCGATGGCAGACCAAGAGCTAAACCAAAGAGGGTCATGAAGAGTGCGGCTAGAAATGAGATCAGAATCTGACTGCCGACGAAGGCGCCGACTCGAGCGATGATGGCTTCGGTAAGGGATGCAACCCGTGGTCTGCGGCTTGCTGGCACTAACTTCAAACCAAGCTCAGTCGCCTGTGGCAAAGATGTAATGAAATAGAGCGTTAAGACCAAGATGGTGAGTGCGGTAAATGTTCCAGATAGGACGCTCTTGCCCACGCCGATGACTCCGCCAAATGCTGAAATCAATAACGTTCCATCTGATGTTACAGAATTTAACCTCTTCTGTAGCGTATCGATAATTCCGTATTGATTATTGATTGATGCGATAGTTGCATTGTTTTTCAGATTATCAAGAAGCGCTGGGGCGCTTTCAATGAGCTCTGTCCCTTGTGAAACTAGGGGTGGAACAACTAATGCACCAAAGAGAATGACCATGAATAGAACACCAGTGAAGATAATTGTGACTGCACCAGTACGTGAAAGACCACGGCGACGAATAGCTTCGACAGCTGGATTAAGACCGGTTGCTAAGAAGAGTGCAACAAGAATCAAGACAAACACCTGACTTGCGCTAGCGAGTGCGCGCATTAATACAAAAGCTGTTAAAGCACCGATTGTTGCAACAAACCCAAAGTAAAAGGGGTTACCGCGGTCGATTGGAGCACCTGCAGCCCCAAAATCAGAGACTGTGACGGATTCCTTTGTTTTTTTCTTGATGCGGTCTGAAATGGCCATGATTTATTGTAAAGCGTACGAGAGAATATGACCTATGGCGCTACGGATTACAGGACTCGGTGAGGAAATCGCAGCTGTCACCGGCCTACCCTGGAACGTCTCACTTGAGGAATGGCCTGAAGATCCCCTCTTGGCCGAGAAGCGCGGAATTTCTCGCCACATTGTGCGCCTGGTCCGCTCTACTGATGATCCTGATTCAGAGGTTTATGCAGTCAAGGAAACGGTTTCGGAGTTTGCTAATCGTGAGTACAAAATTCTGCGAGAGCTGACCCACTTAGATGCTCCAAATGTGCAATCCATCGCTGTTATTGAAGGTCGTACAAATAACGCTGGAGAAGAGCTTCCCTGCGCACTTGTTACCCGCTTCCTTCCTTACTCACTTCCGTATCGCGTTGTCCTGAGCGATAAGACCGTTACCGCTGAAGATGTTACGTTGATGGCTAATGCGCTGGCCTTGTTGCTCGTGCGCCTACATCTACTTGGTTTCTGGTGGGGCGATTGTTCGCTTTCCAATACTCTCTTTCGCCGTGACGCAGAAGGCTATGCCGCCTATCTTGTTGATGCTGAAACTGGAGAGTTTCAGAAGTCGCTCAGCGATGGTCAACGCGAACACGATTTAGAGATTGCGCACTTCAACGTTGCAGC
>CAZSWE010000053.1:2280-6503 GCA_964610715.1 uncultured Candidatus Planktophila sp. | reverse complement strand
AAGACAGATATATCTGTGAGACCAACTTCAACCAGCACCGCCTTGGCCATTTCAATTCCTGCGATAACGCCAGCTTTGCGCACCACAAAATCAGCGACAACTTTTTCAGCACCTGACACAGTTGCCACAGAGGTGATGTCCTGGCCACCTTGCAGATCTTCCGCAAGTGCGCGCTTAATCAAATCTTGATCAATCATGGCTTTCCTACTTCCTGATACCCACTGGTCCAATATCCAGTCTGATCTAACTGCTGCACAATGCGCTTCTTCCATAAATCACTTGTTTCAGGAAAATCTTCACGCCAATGTGAACCACGGGTCTCTTGGCGAATAAGCGCTGCTTTGAGAATTGCTTGCGCCAACTGAAAGAGGTTTGTCGTCTCCCAAGCTTCAACGCACGGTTGGTTACTTTTCTTATCTTCAATACGAGTTAAGTCAGAGCTAGTTTTAAGTAGTGAATCCGAAGAGCGCAATACGCCAGCACCTCGGCTCATACTCACTTGGATATCGTGGCGAACAGATGGGTCGAGCAGAATTGCTGGCGAGACATTCTCAACTGGCTCTGTCTGCTCTGGAAGGTGCGCTGCAATATCTGCAGCGATACGCGCGCTAAAGACCAGACCTTCTAGAAGTGAGTTAGAGGCGAGACGATTGGCACCGTGCACTCCAGAACATGCTGTTTCGCCACAGGCATAGAGCCCGCTGACACTTGTGCGACCATCGAGATCAACGCGAACGCCACCTGATGCATAGTGCGAAGCTGGCGCAACTGGGATCAACTCCTTAAGTGGATTAATTCCGTGCGAGATGCACGATGCATAAATTGTTGGAAAGCGCTCTTGGAAACCCTCAAGGTGTCTGACGTCAAGCCAGACGTGATGCTTCTTAGTCTTATTCATTACTCTCATAATTGAGATAGCAACTACATCGCGTGGAGCTAACTCTGCAAGTGGATGAATATCCTTCATAAATCTCTCACCGTTATCGTCGAGCAAGTAGGCGCCTTCACCACGAACTGCTTCGCTAATCAGCGGTTGTTGGCCTTCCGAGTTATCACCTAACCAAAGAACTGTTGGGTGAAATTGAATGAACTCCACATCAGCAACTTTGGCGCCAGCTCGTAGTGCAAGTGCAACACCATCACCGGTAGAAACAGATGGGTTGGTAGTTTGCGCGAATACTTGTCCTAAGCCACCCGTTGCTAAGACAACGGCGCGAGAAAGTGCGCGACCCACGCCATCACGGCTTCCTGCACCAATTACGTGCAAGGTAACCCCACAGACTTCGCCGATATCGTTTTTAAGTGCATCTAAGACAAGGGCATGTTCAACCACTTCAATTTCAGGATCATTCTGAACTGCAGCCAATAGCGCGCGTGAAACTTCAGCGCCAGTTGCATCTCCGCCTGCATGGAGAATTCGGTTTCTTAAGTGTCCACCCTCGCGAGTAAGTGCAATCTCACCACTTGCCTCTTTATCAAAGATTGCACCGCGTTCAATCAGTTTGCGAACTGCTTCAGGACCTTCAGTAACAAGAACTCGCACCGCATCAACATCACAGAGCCCTGCTCCTGCAACCAAAGTATCTTTCTCATGCGCCTCGGGTGAATCGCCATCGCCAAGGGCTGCAGCGATTCCACCTTGCGCCCACTTAGTTGAGCCTTCATCAACGCTTGCTTTAGTAACAAGGAGAACAGATAAACCATATGTACGACATTGCAGCGCAGTGGTAAGACCTGCAATTCCAGAACCAACGACTATGACGTCAGCGCGCGCAGTCCATCCTGGTGAAGGAGCTAAAAGCTTCATGCGCGTAATTCCATTCGCATATTGTCAATCAAACGGACTCCATTAATCCAGCCAGCGACGATGGCTCTAACGTTCTGAGTGCCACCGTGAGCGTGAGTGAAATCAACTTCATCAATAAAGTCGGCATAGTCGAGTTGAAAGAGCGGTTCTGTGGCCAACATCTGACGCAACTGATCTTCTGAGCCCGCACCTTTGAGGGCGCTGAAAATTACAGCTGCAGCCTGCCTGCCTTCTTCAGTCAGTCGTGTGTTGCGAGATGAGGCTGCCATCCCATCTGGTTCACGAAAAGTCGGAGCGGTGACAATCTCAACGCCCGCAGCAATAGTCTTGATAAGAAAAAGCTGTTGAAAATCTTTCTCGCCAAAAATTGCATACTTTGGTTTGAGTAGATCAAAGAAGCGACGTACAACAGTGACTACTCCATCAAAGTGTCCAGGACGAGATGCGCCTTCGTAGATATCGCCAATTGGTCCAGCAGATAGCGTTGTGAAACCTTCTGGATAGATATCGTGAAAATTCGGTAGCCATAAATGTGTTACACCGGCAGCTTCTGCAATCTCAATATCAATTTCTGGAGTACGCGGATAGAGCGCTAAATCTCGCGCGCTCTCAAATTGCAGTGGATTAACAAAGATACTTGCAACAACGTTCTCTGAGTAACTCTTCGCTAAGGTAAATAGAGATGCATGGCCCGCGTGCAACGCTCCCATAGTTGGAACAAATGCGCAGGCAGAAGGAAGCTCTTGCACCTTTGTTACTACTTTCATGGCTCCAGTCCTTTCAGGTACCGGGCAGGCAGTGCGCTAATTCTAAGGCGTTACGGCAATTGCGCCAAAAGTTCAGAAATCTTCCCGTGTGTAAGCAGAATTGCATCTGGCTCAATCTCACACCACGGCTCAAGGACAAAACGTCTTTCGTGAGCACGTGGGTGTGGAAGTTCAAGTTCAGCTGCTGCGCTTAAGAGTGAGCCATATTGAATAAGGTCTAAATCAATTGTTCTGGGACCCCACCTAACCTCTCGCTCTCTTCCTAAACTCTTCTCAATACCTTGCAATACCGCAAGTAAATCAAGGGCTGGTAATTCAGATTCCAGGATGCACACTGCATTTAAATAATCAGGTTGTTCTGGGCCGCCAACAGGTTTTGTTACAAAGTAACTTGAGACAGCCTTAACCTCAGTTGCTTCACGAAGCAGCGCTATCGCCACATCTATCTGCTCGCGGGGGTTTCCAATATTGGCACCTAGTGCAACTACAGCCTTCATCGTGTGATTGTTACCGAAATATCTGCAACCTCCGATGAAACAGGGGCTTTAGGTTTGTGAACAGTTACTTCTATCCAATCTATTTCAGGGTGTTGCGCCTTGATGCGATCGGCAATTCTGCCCGCTAGCCTTTCAATCAATTGAACTCGCTCGCCGGTGATCTCCTCGACAACTAAATCAGTGAGTGATCCGTAGTCGATGGTGTCCGCCAATTCATCGGTGCTACTTGCCTTAGATAAATCCAATGTGATTTCAAGATCTACAAAGAAATCTTGCCCATTCTTAGCTTCATGATCGAAGACTCCGTGATACCCAAATCCCCATATTCCCTTGAGGCTGATGCGATCGCTCATTTTTTCACCACCTCAACGTTGGCTTTCACACCATGTACTCGCACTGCCCATATTCCTTTACCGACAAGTGATTGAGTGACTGCAACGGTTGCCGCTTCACGGTCATCAGGGCTATCGCCTCCTAAGAAGCGCTTACGTGAATGGCCGATCAGAACCGGATAGCCGAGCGCAACAAATTCTTCAATGCGATTAAGGATTTCCCAGTTATGTTCAGGGTCCTTGGCAAAACCAATTCCTGGGTCAAGGATGATGTTCTCGCGTTTGATTCCTGCCGCGAGTGCTTTATCGAGTTGAATAGTGACTTCTTCAATCACATCGGCGACAACATCACCATAAACTGCCAATGAATTCATATCCTTTGAATGTCCACGCCAATGCATCAAGGTGTATTTGCAGCCAAGCTGCGCCACAGTTGCAAACATATCGGGATCCGCTGCTCCTCCGCTGACATCATTGACGATAGTTGCACCCGCTTCGACAGCTAGCCGAGCAGTGCTAGCTCGCATTGTGTCAACGCTAATATCCACTTTACTTTCAGCAAGTGCACGAATGACAGGCAATACTCGCGCCTGTTCTTCCTCTTCAGATACTCGATCTGCTCCTGGACGTGTGGATTCACCGCCAACATCAATGATGTCTACGCCTTCTTCAACCATTTCATATCCGCGAGCTGTAGCTAGATCAGTGTCATAGTGCAGCCCGCCATCAGCAAAAGAATCAGGCGTAACGTTGAGGATTCCCATGACCAACATGGCGACTATCGATTCGTAATTAGGCTAATTGCTTCAGCGCGAGTTGC
>CAZSWE010000053.1:0-2180 GCA_964610715.1 uncultured Candidatus Planktophila sp. | reverse complement strand
CCATCATCTGGCCCCATTGAGACAGAGGAAATCTCACTCACTCGAAGTTGATTTCTTCACGCGACGTGGCTTCTTCGGCGCATCTTCTGCAACAACGCGCTCTGGAATATCAACCGGTGGCTTTGTTGATGGAATGCGCATCGCAGATCCTGTCCATGCTGGTCGCTTCGGCCAAGCTGTTACCTTTGCAAAGATTTCAGCAATCTCTTCCTTATTGAGAGTCTCTTTCTCAAGAAGCTGCAGAACCATTTCATCCAGAATGCTGCGATTAGCTTCGAGGATTTCATACGCCTCGTGATGCGCCTTCTCGATGAGCTTGCGGATTTCTGCATCGACAACCGCAGCCACGTTTTCAGAGTAATCGCGTTGATGTCCATAATCACGGCCCATAAATGGTGCAGAGGAATCTGCGCCTAACTTGATTGCACCAATCGCTTCGGTCATTCCATATTGGGTGACCATTGCGCGAGCAAGAGCAGTCGCCTTTTCAATGTCATTAGAGGCACCTGTTGATGGGTCGTGGAAGATGAGTTCTTCAGCGGCGCGACCACCAAGTGAGTATGCAAGTTGATCAAGTAATTGATTGCGCGTAGTTGAGTACTTGTCATCATCAGGCAAGACCATTGTGTAACCAAGAGCGCGACCGCGCGGCATGATGGTGATCTTGTGAACTGGGTCTGTATGTGGAAGCGCATGAGCAACGAGCGCATGTCCAGCCTCGTGATAGGCGGTCACGCGCCGCTCTTCTTCAGACATCAGCCTTGATTTACGTTGTGGGCCAGCCATAACACGGTCTATTGCTTCATCTAATTGAGAGTTAGAAATTGTCTTCAAACCTTCGCGCGCAGTAAGTAGCGCTGCTTCATTGAGTACGTTTGCAAGATCTGCACCAGTAAAGCCTGGTGTGCGACGAGCGTAGGCAATGAGTTCAATCTCTTTGGAGATTGGCTTATCTTTCGCATGAACTTTAAGAATATCTTCGCGCCCCTTGAGGTCAGGTCGTTCGACCGGAATCTGACGATCAAAGCGACCTGGACGCAGTAGCGCAGGATCTAAAACATCGGGACGGTTGGTAGCAGCGATCAGAATTACCTGGCCATTTGCTTCGAAGCCATCCATCTCAACGAGCAGCTGGTTAAGTGTCTGTTCACGTTCATCGTGACCGCCACCCATACCTGCGCCACGTTGGCGTCCAACTGCATCAATTTCATCAACAAAGATTATGGCTGGTGCATTTGCCTTAGCTTGGGTAAAGAGATCGCGCACGCGCGCTGCACCAACACCAACAAACATTTCAACAAAGTCAGAACCTGAGATTGAGTAGAACGGAACCTTTGCTTCTCCAGCAACTGCGCGCGCCAAGAGTGTCTTACCTGTTCCAGGAGGGCCATAGAGCAGAACACCCTTTGGAATTTTGGCGCCAAGCAGTGCGTACTTACCTGGGTCAGCTAAGAAGTCTTTAATCTCTTCTAACTCAGCGATTGCTTCATCTGCACCCGCCACATCAGCAAAGGTATTTTGTGGCACATCGTTGTTCTGCAACTTTGCACGTGATTTACCGAAAGAAAATACTCGATTACCACCTTGCGCTTGGCTCATCAGTAGGAAGAAGAGGAAGCCAATAATCAGGATTGGACCAAAGGTGAAGAAGAACGTTGTCAGGAACGATTGCTTTGGAACATCAACGCTCCAACCCTTTGCAGGTGGATTTGCCGTTAACGCATCAACCAACGTTGGTTCTTGGCGGGCAACGTAAGAAGCTTCAACCTTTGTCGAACCCTTGATTGTGTTTCCACCCGAGAGAATAAGACGAATTTTCTGCGACTTATCGACCAAAACTGCGGATTCAACCTGCGACTGTGAAATGGCAGCGAGCGCCTGTGAAGTTTTGATCTCGGTGTAACGGTTAGCAGCGTTTGTAATCTGGCCAAAGAGAGTTACAGCAATGATGGCAACAATGATCCAGAAAAGTGGTCCACGTAAGATTTTCTGAGAACGAGTTTGTGGAGCCTTCTTTGCGCCATCTTTGGCAGGCTTCACCGATTTCTTAATCTTCTGCATAGGTGTCTGGGAAGTCATCTAATTCCTTATGAGTACATGTGCTTAGCAAGCACACCGATAAATGAGAGGTTGCGATACTTTTCATCGAAATCTAAACCGTAGCCAACTACGAATTCTGT
>CAZSWE010000052.1:0-6625 GCA_964610715.1 uncultured Candidatus Planktophila sp. | reverse complement strand
GTCTTTACAATCATATTTGGCTCAACTGGAATTGTGCATGATGCCTGTGGCTTTGGAAATGCGCGACCGTTGATTTCGATATCAACCAAACATTGACGACAAGCACCAACTGGATCAAGAAGTGGGTGGTCACAGAAACGTGGAATCTGAATACCTAGCTTCTCTGCTGCGCGAATTACCAATGTTCCCTTTGGTACTGATACTTCAAAGCCATCGATAACAACGGTAATCAGCTCTACTGCAACTGCTGAATCTTGGGTTGTAGTCATTAGCTCACCGCCCCAGTAAAGAGAGTTGATTTAACGGGATCGAATGGGCAAGCACCGTTTGTGAGGTGAGCGATGTATTCGTCACGGAAATACTTAATGGATGAAGTAATTGGGCTCGTTGCACCATCACCGAGTGCGCAGAATGAGCGACCCATGATGTTGTCGCAGAGATCAAGCAACTTCTCAAGATCTGCCTCTGTGCCAGTTCCGTTTTCAAGATCGCGCAGGATCTGTACCAACCACCAAGTTCCTTCACGGCACGGTGTGCACTTTCCGCAAGATTCATGCTTGTAGAACTCTGTCCAACGAAGTACTGCGCGAACAACGCAAGTTGTTTCATCAAAGATTTGTAGCGCTTTAGTACCAAGCATCGAGCCAGCCGCTGAAACACCTTCGTAATCAAGTGGAATATCCAGGTGCGCATCGGTAAAGAGCGGAGTTGAAGATCCACCTGGTGTCCAGAACTTGAGCTTGTGACCGGTACGAACTCCGCCTGCGAGTTCAAGGATTTCGCGCAAGGTGATTCCAAGGGGGGCTTCAAATTGTCCAGGGTTATTTACATGTCCTGAGAGCGAATAGAGAGTTGCTCCCTTTGACTTTTCTGTACCCATTGATTGGTACCACTCTGCGCCATTTGCAATGATTGCTGGAACAGATGAAATTGATTCAACGTTATTTACAACAGTTGGGCGCGCATAGAGGCCAGCGATTGCTGGGAACGGTGGGCGAAGACGTGGTTGTCCGCGGAAACCTTCAAGTGAATCAAGGAGCGCAGTTTCTTCACCGCAGATATATGCACCAGCACCGATGTGCAAAGTGACATCAATTCCATTACCGAGATGGCCAGCCTTATATGCATCAGCAATAGCTGCATTAACGCGGCGAACAACGTGCGTTACTTCGCCACGAATATAGATAAATGCGCGCTTGGCACGAATTGCATGGCAGGCGATGATGCAGCCTTCAATTAATACATGTGGGTTCGCCATCAAAAGTGGTGTGTCTTTACATGTTCCTGGCTCTGATTCATCAGCATTAACAACGAGATAGTGATCTTTATCGTCACCTTGTGGGATAAAGCCCCACTTCATTCCTGTTGGGAAGCCTGCTCCGCCTCGACCGCGTAGACCAGAATCTTTCACCATTTGGATGACTGCATCAGGATCCATGGCGAGGGCTTTCTTAGAAGCACCGTAACCGCCGTGGCGTGTGTATGCCTCGATAGTGAATGAATCTTTTTCGTCCCAGTGTGCAGAAAGGACAGGAGTTAACTTTGACATTACTTACCTTCCTTTGAGAGCTTGAGACCAAGCAGAGTTGGCTCGCCCGCTTGCACACCTTCGCGCGCAAGTCCGTCATCGAGACCAGCAAGAACTGCAGATGCTTCTTTATATGTAACAAGTCGGCTTGGTCCACGTGTTGGAGCTGGTGGATTTCCTGCACGCGCACCATCAACGAGCGCCTTTGCAGATTCAACTGTCTGGTTGTCGTAGAACTCCCAGTTAGCCATCACTACAGGTGCGTAATCGCAAGCTGCGTTGCATTCAATATGTTCAAGTGAAACTTTGCCATCGGCTGTCACGCCATCATTTTCAATGCCGAGATGGTCTTTTAGAGATGCGAAGATGGCATCTCCACCCATAACTGCACATAAAGTATTTGTGCAAACGCCCACGTGATACTCGCCCACTGGCTTGCGCTTGTATTGGGTATAGAAAGTTGCGACTGCAGAAACTTCAGCAGTTTCGATCTCTAGAATTTCTGAGATTGTTTCGATTCCCTCATTGGTGACATAGCCAGATACTGACTGCACGTAATGAAGCAAAGGCATGATGGCAGAGCGGCTACGTGGGTAGCGCTTGATAATTGTCTGCATAAGTTCGCGATCGAGAGTCATTAGCGGTCCACGCCTCCCATAACAGGGTCGATAGATGCAACAGCGCCAACGATGTCAGCGACCATTCCACCTTCGCTCATTGCTGAAATTGATTGCAAGTTGTTAAAGGATGGTTCGCGGAAGTGAACGCGGTATGGACGAGTGCCACCGTCTGAGACAACATGCGCTGCTAGCTCTCCACGTGGAGATTCAACTGCTGCATATGCCTGGCCTGCCGGAACGCGGAAGCCTTCTGTTACCAACTTGAAGTGGTGAATCAAAGACTCCATAGAGGTTCCCATGATTTGGCGGATGTGATCTAGTGAGTTTCCAAGTCCATCTGCACCAAGTGCTAACTGCGCCGGCCATGCAATCTTCTTATCAGCAACCATCACTGGCTGACCTTCAAGTTTGTCGAGCTTATCGATAGCTTGTTCGATGATGCGAAGAGATTGCTCAAGTTCATTCATGCGACATAAGAAGCGGCCGTAAACATCTGCAGTATCGGCTGTGACAACATCAAATTCATAGTTCTCGTATCCGCAGTAAGGCTGCATCTTGCGTAAGTCCCATGGAAGACCAGTAGAACGTAGAACTGGCCCAGTAATTCCAAGAGTTGTGCAGCCTGCGAGGTCGAGATAACCAATTCCTTCAGTGCGCTTCATCCAAATCGTGTTACCGATAAGAAGTGTTGCATTATCTTTAAAGTTCTTGCGCAGAGTCTTGACCAATTCACGGAGCTTGATATTCATGCCCGCAGGAAGATCTTGTGAAACTCCACCTGGGCGCACATATGCCATATTCATGCGAAGGCCAGTAATTTCTTCGAAGGCATCGAGTACTGCTTCGCGTTCGCGGAAGGCAAAGAACATTGGCCCCATCGCGCCAAGTTCAAGAGCTCCGGTGCCGAGGGCAACCATGTGAGATGAGATGCGGTTGAGTTCCATCATCAAGACGCGAATTACAGATGCGCGCTCTGGAACATCGTTGGTAATTCCAAGTAACTTTTCAACAGCAAGACAGTATGCAGTCTCATTAAAGATTGGTGACAAGTAATCCATACGGGTTGCAAAGGTGACCGCTTGAGTCCAATTGCGGAACTCGATGTTCTTCTCGATGCCTGTGTGGAGATAACCAATACCTGTACGTACTTCAGTAACGGTTTCGCCCTCAAGTTCGAGAACTAAACGCAATACTCCGTGAGTAGATGGGTGCTGTGGACCCATGTTGACGATGATGCGCTCTTCTTTAGATTCGCCAATTTCAGAGACGAGTGAATCCCAATCGCCACCAGTAACAGAGAAGACTGTGCCTTCAGTAGTTTCGCGCGAAGATGCGTATGGATCAAAGGTAGTCATCGATAGCTCCTGCGATTAGAAGGTGCAGGTGTTGTTGCGCCCTTGTATTCAACTGCGATTCCACCGAGTGGGTAATCCTTACGTTGTGGATGTCCATCCCAGTCATCTGGCATCAAGATGCGAGTAAGGCCTGGGTGGCCATCAAAGATAATTCCAAACATGTCGAATACTTCGCGCTCGTGCCAGTTATTTCCGGCCCAGACTTCAACAACAGATGGAATATGTGGATCCAGTTCTGAAGTTGCAACCTCAAGTCGGATGCGCTGATTCTTGGTCATGGAAAGAAGTGGGTAGAGCGCAACGAGTTCAGCGCCAGTGCGTTCTGGGTAGTGGACGCCAGAGACTCCCATGCACATTTCAAAACGCAACTTATCTCGCAAGATAAATGCGACTTCAACAAGTCGCTCTTTCTTTACATGAAGTGTGAGTTCTCCGCGATCAACAACAACGCGTGTGATGGCATCTGAAAAATCTGGATACGCGCGCTCGAGATCATCGGCAACTTCATCGAAGTAGCTGCCGTACGGGCGTTCGGTTGATCCAAAGGAGACCGCTTGGCGAACCAGGCCGCCATAACCTGAGGTATCTCCGGTCCCTGCAGCGCCGAACATACCGCTCTGATCTTGAGTCATTTACGCCAGCAACCCCTTCTTTTCGAAGTTGCCTAATTGATGGGTAGGTAGCGCGTTTAACGCTGCAAGTTCTACTTCTTTAATGATCGCTTCGCGATTTGGACCGAGCTTGGTATCGCTAATAAGTGCGTGGAGCTTGATGATTGCATCCATCAACTGTTCTGGGCGTGGTGGGCAACCAGGAAGGTAGATGTCGACTGGAACAATGTGGTCAACGCCTTGCACGATTGCGTAGTTGTTAAACATTCCGCCAGACGATGCGCATGCGCCCATTGAGATAACCCACTTTGGCGCTGTCATTTGATCATAAATCTGACGAAGCACTGGAGCCATCTTCTGTGAAACGCGACCAGCAACAATCATGAGATCTGCTTGGCGAGGAGATGCCGAAAATCGTTCCATTCCAAAACGCGAAATATCGTGCTTTGGCGCAGAACCAAGCGCCATCATTTCAATTGCGCAACATGCCAGACCGAAAGTTGCTGGCCAGACTGAACTCTTACGCATGTATCCAGCCAAACCTTCGACCGTTGAGAGCAGGACTCCACTCGGTAACTTATCTTCTAGGCCCACTAGATAAATCCCTTCAACGCTTTCAGCTTCATCACAATTAATCCCATTCCAATCCGCCGCGACGCCACACATATGCAAATGCGACGAAGACTGTTCCGATAAAAATTGCCATTTCAACAAGTCCAAATAATCCAAGTTGATCAAAGGTGACTGCCCATGGATAAAGGAAAACGATTTCAATATCAAAAACAATAAAGAGCATTGCGGTAAGGAAGTACTTCACCGGAAAACGTCCGCCTTCGAGCGCTTGCGGTGATGGTTCGATTCCGCATTCGTAGGCTTCCAGCTTGGCGCGGTTGTAGCGAGCCGGGCCAGTGACAGATGCGATCGCTACTGAAAAGACTGCAAATCCAAGACCAATGGCAAAAATAACCAGAATTGGGATATATGGATTCGCGCTCACGAGCGAAATCCTAAGCGTTCAGCCAAGTCAATCAAACCGTTATGGCTTGCGGGCCTTGTGAACTGCGACAACTCCGCCGGTGAGATTCTTCCAAGTGACATCAACCCAGCCAGCGGCGCTGATTTCAGCGGCTAAACCCTTCTGGTCCGGCCAGGCTCTAATCGATTCAGCGAGGTAGATATAGGCATCTGGATTGGATGAGGTCTTGCGGGCGATCGCCGGAAGGGCCCTCATGAGGTAATTGGTATAAATGGTGCGAAAGGGGGCGAAGGTCGGGCTGGAGAATTCAGTGACCACCAAGATGCCCCCAGGTTTGACTACCCGATACATCTCGGCGAGCGCCTTGGCTGTCTTCTGGGTGTTACGCAGCCCAAAGGAGATGGTCGCAACATCGAATTCGCCATCGGCAAAGGGGAGATTGAGGGCATCGGCCTTGGTAAAGGGCAGGTGCGGGCGGGCTTTGCGCCCAGCTGCCAGCATTCCCTCGCTGAAATCAGCCGGGATCACATCGGCGCCAGCTGCTGCCAAGGGCTCTGAGCTTGAGCCGGTTCCGGCTGCCAGATCGAGAATCTTCATCCCAGGGCGAGGTTGGATCAACTTAGTCGTCGCCTTACGCCACGCCTTGGTGCGGCCCAGGCTCAATAAATCGTTGACGAGGTCGTAGCGCTTTGCCACGCCATCGAACATGGCGGCTACTTCATCAGGATTCTTATCCATATTGGCGCGGGACATGCGCTTATTCTCCCTGAAGGTAGGCTTCGCGCACAACTTATAGAGCGCTCCAGAAAGGTCGATGCGATGTCACTTCACTCAAGTTCACTTCGTGCCACAGTCTTTCCACGCAGTACTGCGATGACGCAAGCGCTCTTCGTTGTCGGCGGCGTTGGATTTATCGCAGCCCTTGCCCAGATTGCAATTCCAGTTCCAGGTTCACCTGTTCCTGTGACTGGCCAGACTCTTGCCGCACTATTAATTGGCACTACATATGGCGCTCGCCTAGGTTTCATTACCTTCTCTACCTACATGCTCGCTGGAATCGCTGGAGCTCCAATCTTCGCTGGATCTACCCACGGAATTGAGAAGGTAATCGGTGCAACCGGCGGTTACTTAGTTGGAATGTTGATTGCATCTTTCGTACTCGGATATCTCGCTGATCGAAAAGCTGATCAGAAATTTGCTACATCTTTTCCTGCGCTCATTTTCGGTGATGTCATCATCTTTACCTTCGGACTTCTCTGGCTACAGGCCTCCCTTGACCTTTCATGGTCAGCAACGATTGCTGCTGGTTTAACTCCCTTTATTCTCGGTGAAGTTCTTAAGATTGCAATTACTGCAACATCTCTTCCACTTGTCTGGCGCAAGATTTCTCGAACTCTCCAAAAATAAATGGCTTCACTTATCCCCGTCACCACAACTCGTATTGGTGATCACCTTCCGCTGCTAGACCTTCTCAATACCGACGCCCCTTTATCGTGGGTGCGCAATGGTGAAGGCCTTGTGGGATGGGGAGTTCA
>CAZSWE010000051.1:0-6731 GCA_964610715.1 uncultured Candidatus Planktophila sp. | reverse complement strand
AATGGAGGTTGTAGCAAATGGCTGATCCAAAAGGATTTATGACCACACCGCGCGAGACTCCAAAGCGCAGACCTGTTGATGTGCGCATCCTGGATTGGAAAGAGGTCTACGAGCCACAATCTTTTGAGCACCTGCAGAAGCAAGCTGGTCGCTGCATGGATTGCGGTATTCCGTTCTGTCACTCAGGGTGTCCGCTCGGCAATCTCATTCCAGAGTGGAACGACCTGATCTATCGCGGCGATAAGGCCGAAGCTATCGACCGTCTTCATGCAACCAATAACTTCCCAGAGTTCACAGGTCGCCTCTGTCCTGCGCCCTGCGAAACTGCATGTGTTGTTGGAATCAATCGCGATGCTGTCACTATTAAACAGGTTGAACTTCGCACTATTGAAGAAGCTTTCGATGCCAACAATGTAAAGCCGCTAGCGCCAGATCGTCTATCTGGAAAGACTGTTGCTGTCATTGGTTCAGGTCCTGCAGGACTTGCTGCAGCGCAACAACTGACTCGCGCCGGACACACTGTCGCTGTCTATGACCGCGCTGAGAAAATCGGCGGGCTTCTGCGTTATGGAATTCCTGAATTTAAGATGGAGAAGCACATCCTTGATCGCCGTCTTACTCAGATGGAGCAAGAGGGAACTCGTTTCCGTCCCGGCGTAAACGTTGGCGTTGAGCTCACTGGTTCAGATTTACGCGCTAAGTACGATGCCGTTGTATTGGCTGTTGGGGCTACCCAGTGGCGCGATCTTCCTATTGCTGGACGTGAAAATAAGGGCATCTATCAAGCGATGGAGTTCTTGCCGTGGGGAAATAAGCAAGCACTGGGTGAGATTGAAGAATCTCCAATCAATGTAGCCGGTAAGCACGTCATCATCTTGGGTGGTGGAGACACTGGTGCAGATTGCTTGGGTACATCTGTTCGCCAAGGCGCTGCCAGCGTTACACAACTTGAAATTATGCCTCGACCAACCGAAGAGCGACCATCTTCACAGCCATGGCCTACTTATCCGATGATTTATCGCGTCTCTAGCGCACACGAAGAACTTGATAATCGCATCTTCTCTGTCAGCACTCAAGAGTTCGTGGGGGATGGCAAGGGAAATCTCAAGGCGCTCAAGATCGTCGAAACAAAGTTTGAGAACGGAAAGTTTGAACCAGTTCCAGGAACCGAGAAAGAACTACCTGCTGACTTTGTATTTCTTGCGATGGGCTTTACTGGTCCTGAAAAATCCGCACTTATTGACCAGTTAGAAGTAAAGCTCGATGAGCGTGGAAATATTGCGCGCGATGAAAATTTCCAGAGCAGCGAAGAAGGCATCTTTGTTGCAGGCGATGCAGGCCGTGGGCAGTCACTGATTGTCTGGGCTATCGCTGAAGGGCGCTCAGCAGCAGCTGCTGTGGATCGCTATCTGACCGGAGAGACTCAACTCCATTCACCAATCGAACCAACTACTCGACCGCTGATGGTTTAGAACTCGTTAGTAATCACTCTCTATAGATAAGGTAGGCATATGCGCCGCGCGAAAATAGTTTGCACACTTGGACCTGCCGTTGAATCACCCGAAAAGGTGCGTGAACTGATTGCCGCTGGCATGAATATGGCGCGCCTGAACCTTTCACATGGCTCTTATGAAGAGCACCAAGGTCGCCTGGATCGAGTTCGCGCGGCTGCGAAAGAGGCAGGGAAAGCGGTCGCTGTATTGGTTGACCTACAAGGCCCAAAGATTCGCTTGGCGCGATTTGAAAATGGTCCACATGAATTAGCTCGTGGCGATATCTTCACAATTACCACCGACGATATTCCCGGAACTAAAGAGCGCGTCGGAACTACCTACAAGGGTCTACCGGGGGATTGCAAAGCTGGAGATCGCATCCTTATCGATGATGGCAAGGTCACCGTTGAAGTCGTAGAAGTTAAGGGCAACGATGTTGTCACTAAGTGCATCCAGCCAGGATTTGTGAGCAACAATAAGGGAATCAATCTTCCAGGTGTTGCTGTATCAGTTCCTGCGATGTCTGAAAAAGATGAAGATGATCTTCGTTGGGGACTTCGCGCCGGAGCAGATTTTATTGCGCTCTCATTTGTTCGTAACGCTGCTGATATTAAAGATGTGCATGCAATCATGGATGAAGTTGGTATCCGAGTTCCTGTTATTGCGAAGATTGAGAAGCCACAAGCCGTTGCCAATCTTGTCGAGATCGTTGAAGCATTTGATGGCATCATGGTTGCGCGTGGCGACCTTGGCGTAGAACTGCCAATTGAAGATGTACCAATGGTGCAGAAGCGTTGCGTTGAGCTAGCTCGTGATGCGGCAAAGCCGGTCATTGTGGCAACTCAGATGCTCGATTCCATGATTACTAATTCCAGTCCTACTCGCGCTGAAGCCACAGACTGTGCCAATGCTGTGCTCGATGGCGCAGATGCCTTAATGCTCTCTGGCGAAACCTCTGTTGGTGAATTTGCAATTGAATCTGTCAAAACAATGGCGCGCATCATCGAACGCACCGAAGAGCTAGGCCTTGATCGCATCCGCCCACTAATGACAGCGCCACGTACTAAAGGTGGAGCAATCACAAAAGCTGCTGCAGAGGTAGGCGCCACAGTCGGTGCAAAGTTCCTCGTCACCTTCACGCAATCAGGTGATTCAGCGCGACGCATTAGCCGCCTGCGTTCACCGATTCCAATTCTTGCAATCACACCAGAAGACGGTACTTACAATCGTTTGGCTCTTTCTTGGGGAGTGGAATCTTTGGTAACTCCAATGGTCAAGCACACCGATGAGATGGTTCTGCAGGCAGATAAAATGCTCCTCGAAGGCAAACGCGCTGCTGAGGGTGAACTTGTGATGATCGTTGCCGGTTCTCCTCCTGGGATTCCTGGCTCTACCAATGCGATGCGTGTTCACAAAGTAGGAGATGCCGTAAACGGTGTAGCCGCCGCTTATCGTTAAAGCCAAGCACCTGGTTACTTGCATTCTCCTTTTTCTTATTTGGGGGCGGTGCCTTAGGATTGGCGCACGCCTCGGTACTCCAACGGTAGAGAGGGCAGTCTCAAACACTGCATAGTGTCGGTTCGAATCCGACTCGAGGCACATGAGCATCGACAAATCCGCGCAGACAGGTGTTACACCTGTGCGGATCTTGGTTGCTGAAGATGAAGCGCTTATCCGTATGGATTTAGTAGAGATGTTGCAAGAAGCCGGTTACACAGTAGTTGCTCAGGCTGCCAATGGCGAAGAAGCAATCGCACTTGCTACCGAGCATCGACCAGATTTAGCTATCTTGGATGTAAAGATGCCAATCCTTGATGGAATATCTGCAGCTGAGAAAATCATTTCAATTGCGCCAGTTCTGATGTTGACTGCATTTAGCCAACGAGAATTAGTTGAACGTGCACGTGATGCTGGTGTGATGGCATATGTGGTCAAGCCATTTACTATCGGCGACCTCGTACCCGCTATTGAGATTGCCATCAGTCGACATACCCAGATGAGATCTCTGGCTGAAGAAGTCGCCGATTTACATGAGCGCCTTGAGACTCGAAAAATTATCGATAGGGCTAAGGGAATCTTGATGAAGGCGCTCAATCTCTCTGAACCGGAGGCATTTTCCTGGATTCAGCGAGCTGCCATGGATAGAAGGTTGACCATGAAAGAGGTCGCCCATGCAGTTATTTCCCCTGAAGCCGCCCTCGATAAATAGCCCTCTGCGGCCGCCTATCTGAACAGTTCAGCCCCTTGATTTCGTAACCAAAAAGTAATCTCCCGCGCCCAGAAAAAAGGGCTTTCGCCTTGTCTCAAGCGTAGGTTGAGCATTACGCTTCATGCCTCCCTGTCCCGGGACTTAAAGCATGAAAAACAGGAAGGCAATACATGAACAAGAAGATCGTAAGCGGTCTTGCTATTGCTGCTGCGACAACTCTCGCCCTTGGCGTAGTTGTTGCATCACCGGCAAGCGCTGCTAAGAAGACATCTGTAACACTTGCATTTCAGGGTCCACTAACAGGTCCTGATGCACAGCTTGGTCAGGATCAGTTCCCTGGCGCAGAATGGGCGATTGCGCTTTACAACGCAAAGAACCCAGCTGTAAAGATCAACCTTATTAAGGCTGACTCACAGTGCGACGGAACAGTTGCTGCAAACATCGCTCCAGGTGTAGCTGCTAACAAGGCAGTTATCGGCGTTATCGGAACATCATGTTCAGGTGAAGCACGTAACTCATTCCCTGCATACAAGGCTGCTGGTCTAACAATGGTTGCACCATCAGCATCAGCTGTATCACTCACAGATCCAAAGGCTCCAGACCGTGGATTCCCAATCTTCCACCGCGTCATTGCTCACGATGGATTCCAGGCACCTGCACTAGTTCGCTATGCAACTAAGGGTGTTACATCACCAAAGATTTACCTTGTTGACGACCAGACCACATACGGCGCAGGTCTCATCAAGTATGCATTGGCACCAGCTAAGAAGATTGGTGTTGCAGGAACAGATTCAGTTCCACGCGGAACAGCAGACTGGACTTCAGTTGCATCAAAGGTACGTGCTTCAGGAGCTAACGTTGTTATCTACGGTGGTTACACCGCAGAAGCAGCTAAGTTCTTCAAGGCACTTCGCGATGGTGGCTACAAGGGCATCCTTGCAGCTGGAGATGGTGTTAACACATCAGACTTCCCAGATCTAGCGGGTACAGCAGCCGATGGCGTTCGCCTCACAGCAGCTGATGTTCCTTTCGACTCACTTCTAACTGCAGCAGAACTTGCTTCATTCCAGAAGATCACAGGCGTAAAGGTTCCTGGTCTCTACTCAGCAACTGCATACAACGCAGCAAAGGTATTCATTACATGTATCGAGCAGGGCAAGCTAACTCGCCCAGCAATCCAGATCTGTGTAAAGAACACAACCTTCAAGGGTGCAGGCGGATCAACCATCAAGTTCAACCGTTATGGTGACATCATTGGTGGAGCTGACGTCGGTGGTTACCTTGTAAAGAACGGAAAGATTGTCTACGACGCAATCGCTTAATTAGCGGTTTTTGTAGAAATACTTTCACAATGTAGTAAGGCGTGGCCATTTCCGCAGCAATGCGGAAGTGGCCACGTTTCATAACACTCACTCAGCTTGCATAGATCGGTTGCTATGAATTTTTCAGTAATTACGACCCAGTTCTGGTCACTTGTATTACAAGGGCTAGCGCTCGGCCTCATTTATTCTCTGGTAGCCCTTGGCTACACGATGGTTTACGGAGTCCTCAGACTCATTAACTTTGCCAACTCCGAAGTATTTATGCTCGGAACTTTTGCAGTTCTTTGGATCGAAATTGAACTCCTCGGCCATCCAGTTACGGCAAAACCGCTTGCTGGCTTTGAATTGGTTTATACACTTGTTATCGCCCTCGTTGGTTCAATGATCGCCTGCGCGGTTATAGCCGTTCTTGTTGAGCTAGTTGCTTACAGACGACTACGAGCTCAAGGCGCGAGCCGATTGGCCTCGCTCATCTCCGCAATTGGCGTTTCCATCTTCCTGATGGAGACGATGCGTATGTTTACAGAGTCTCGTCCACAGACAGCCCCACGCCTACTTGATAAGTGGAGCTTTGGCGAGATTGCGGGAGCTAACTTCCGCATTGACACAATGTTGGCGATTGTTGCCCCAATTATTATCTTTGTAGTTCTCGACCGATTCGTTAACCGATCACGTCTAGGCAAGGCGATCCGTGCGGTCTCGCTATCTGAAGAGAATGCCAAGTTGATGGGTATCAATATCAACCGCGTCATCTCGATGACATTCCTAATCGGCGGGCTCACAACGGGTGCTGCCGCATTCCTTTATACGACGGTCTACGAAAACACTGTCTTCAATGTTGGATTCAACATGGGAATTGCCGCCTTTACGGCAGCGATTCTCGGTGGTATCGGCAACCTGCGTGGCGCCTTCTATGGCGGCTTAGCACTTGGAATGATGGAGCAATTTGCTTCAGCAGTTCTTGGTTCTCAGTGGAAGGCAGTCACTGTCTTCGTTGTCTTAGTTGTAGTACTTCTATTCCGACCTAACGGCCTCTTCGGTGAGGCTGTACAGCAGACGAGGACATGATGAGCGCACTTAAGAATTTCAATCTTCGCGATAAAGGTGCAGAGATCTGGGCAGGCTGGAGCCGTCCAGTTCGTACAGTTTTTGTCGTTACCTTCATAGCCATCATTGGGCTACTTCCATTTGCGCCATCGTGGGGGCCAACAAGTTTCTTAAATACTCCAATTACCTCCTTTGAGAACGTGCTTGTCTATCCAGTCGGTATGTTCGTATTGATGGCCCTTGGTCTCAATATCATCGTCGGAAAATCCGGACTTCTCGATTTGGGGTACATCGCCTTCTTTGCAATCGGTGCCTACACTCAGGCAATTACATCAACGCTCTTTGGATGGAATACCTGGCAGGCGCTCCCATTGGGAATCTTCTTTGCCATGATTGCTGGTGTAATTCTGGGATTCCCAGCGCTACGTGTTCGTGGCGACTATTTAGCAATCATCACACTCGGCTTCGGTGAGATTACGCGAATCGTTGCCTTGAATCTATCTGTTACGGGTGGACCTAACGGAATCGCGGGTATTCCTAATCCACCCAGCATCTTTGGTTTTGAATTTAACTTGATGTTCCCAGAACACTTCTTCTGGTTGGTACTTGCCATGATCCTCCTTGCAATCTGGATGATTCGTCGCTTTACCGTGCGCCGTC
>CAZSWE010000050.1:1884-6865 GCA_964610715.1 uncultured Candidatus Planktophila sp. | reverse complement strand
CAAACAAGCCAAGCCATATCGTGATGAGATGATTAAGACTCTCGAAAATCGCGGTTACACCGGATTTGAAGATGCTATCGAAACTGAAGTACTGACCACTCCCCTTGATTGGCAGGCGCAAGGTATGGAGCGCGGTGCACCATTTGCTAGCGCGCATACCTTCTTCCAGACAGGACCATTTAGACCGCGTAATATCGCAGCTGGTTTTGAGAATGTTGTCTTCGCTGGCAGTGGAACACAACCTGGCGTTGGAGTTCCTATGGTTCTGATTTCAGGTCGCCTTGCGGCAGAACGTATTGTGGGTCCGGTTAAGTAGATGGATGCAGCGCTCAAAGCTTCTTATGAAGAATGTAAGCGGCTTAATTCGCTACATGGAAAGACGTACTACTTAGCAACGCTCTTGCTACCTGCTGAAAAACGCCCATACGTTCATGCCTTATATGGCTTTGCGCGCTATGCCGATGAGATTGTTGATGATTTAGCATCAACTTTATCGCCGCAAGAGAAGGCCGATGCTTTACGTTCGTGGAGCAGCGGAGTGTTAGCAGACCTTAAGGCTGGCACTAGCAGTGACCATATCGGTCGCGCCTTAGTTGATACCGCACGTAAGTTTGATATTCCTCACCAACATTTTGTGGATTTCTTACACAGTATGGAGATGGACTTAACTGTCACTGAATATCAGACATACGAAGACCTTCTGGAATATGTCTATGGCTCGGCAGCTGTTATCGGCCTTGAGATGGTTCCTATCTTGGGCTATTCAGATGAACGAGCCTATGAAGCAGCAAAGAAACTTGGAATTGCCTTTCAGCTAGCAAACTTCATTCGCGATGTTGGCGAAGATCTCGATCGTGGTCGCGTGTATTTGCCGCTGCAAGAGCTTGCCAAATTCGGGGTAGACCGGGCAGCCCTTGAGCGCCGAACCTTAACTCCAGAGATTATTAACGCCCTCAAGTTTCAAATCGCTCGAGTGCGTCAGCTGCAAGCAGAGGCAGAGATCGGAATTGCATATCTCGATAAAGTCTCTCGCCCCTGCATCCGTGCAGCCAGTGAGTTGTATTGCGGAATCGTCGATGAAGTCGAAGCGATCGGATATGACATCTTTAATAAGCGCGCCAAGACCTCAACAGGGCGCAGGGCGCGAGTTGCAGGCGTTGCCTACTTACAAGCAATAGCAGCGCGTATTCGCTAAAGTACGCAGCAACGGGAGCCACATTGGCTGAGAGGACTTCAACCCTGAAGTCGACCGTCTGACTGGTCCGGTAATGCGGATCTAGAAATGAGGTTAAAAGTGTTTTCAACTTTCTTTACTGCGTGGGGATATGAAGTTTCTTATCTCGAATTCGTAGCATCCATTGCATCCTTTATCGGTGTTGGTCTTGGAATTACTGGCAAGCGCATTACCTGGCCCTGGTGGGCGCTCAGCAGCGCTCTCTATGGTGTCTTCTTTCTGCAATATGAACTCTATGCAAGTGCAGCGCTACAAATAGTCTTTATTGCAGCAGCGATTGTTGGTTGGTTTGGATGGGAGCCAACTGGTGCCAAGCCTGGCCCTTTTAAGAACAAGTACCGTCTCTATACGCTGGCAGCGATAGTTGCTGCGACGTTGATACTTGGACCGGTCTTGAAATCAATCGGAGCCGCTTCCACTTATGTAGATGCCATCTTGTTCTTCGGCAGTTTAACGGCGCAGATTTTGATGGTCTATGAAAAGTACGACAGCTGGCCGCTCTGGCTCGTTGTAGATCTGGGCTATGTCGCGTTGTATGCAACCCAGGGGCTACTCTTCACAACTCTGCTCTACGTTGCATTTACGATTATGGCGGCAGTGGGATGGAGAGCTTGGTATGGATCTCATAAGCGCGCTCTTAGACCTCTGTAAAACAAGTGAGCGGCCCATCATCGCAATTGATGGGCCTGCTGGCGCTGGTAAGACAACCCTTGCTACCAATATCCATTTGGCGCTCTATCCCAACTACACCTCAACCATTATTCATATGGATGACCTCTATAACGGATGGGATAAGGCGCTCTCTAGCGATTTAACAGAAGTTCTTACCCATATCGCAAAGGCGCATCGCAAAGGTCAGCCGATTACTCTCTCTAAATTCAATTGGGCAACTTCGTCATTCTCTCCGGCAGAACCTATTGATGATGCGCAATTGATAATTCTTGAGGGAGTTGGAAGTGGGCAGAGCGCACTTCGTGAATATCTCTGCGCCCTTATTTGGATTGATATCGATGAAAGTAAAGGGTTATCAAGGGTTTTAGAGCGAGATGGTGAAGGTATAAAAGATCAGATGCAGAAGTGGCTCGTGACACAGGAGCAACACTTTGCGATTGAAAAGACAGATAACGCGGCGGATTTCGTACTGACTACCTAGAATTAGGGATATGTCTGACCTCACCGGCGAACTCATTGATGGGCGCTATCAGCTCATTCGCCAGATGGCCACCGGCGGTATGGCCGCTATCTACGAGGCAGTTGATACTCGGTTAGATCGAAAAGTTGCTGTAAAGATCATGCACTCTCATCTTGCCCAAGATGAGCAATTTGTTGAGCGCTTTATCCGTGAAGCAAAAGCGGCTGCGGCGCTATCGCATCCAAATATCGTTGCTGTACAAGATCAAGGTTGGAATCAAAATGGCACACCTGCCATCTTCTTAGTGATGGAGATGATTGAGGGCCACACCTTGCGTGAATACCTCAATGAACAAGGTCGACTTTCTGTTCAAGACGGCATCAAATTTCTTCTGCCCGTACTCAGCGCGCTCTCCGCTGCGCACAAAATCGGAATTGTGCACCGTGACATCAAGCCAGAAAATATCTTGATCTCTAAAGAGGGACGTATCAAGATTGCAGACTTTGGGTTAGCTAAAGGCCCACTTCTAGGCGGCACCATGACTGCAGAATCAAGCGTCATCTTGGGTTCAGTCTCTTACCTATCCCCCGAGCAGGTTCAGCGCGGTGTTGCTGATTCTCGAAGTGATGTCTACTCAATAGGAATCACAGCTTTTGAAATCTTTACCGGCAAGAAGCCATTTGAAGGTGCCGAACCAATTCAAATTGCATACATGCATGTCAATAACCGAGTGCCGAAGATAAGCACTCTCGTTAACGGTATCCCAGAAGAACTTGATGAGTTGATATATGCGGCAACGAGCGCCAACCCAGATGAGCGCCCTCGTGATGCCACAGTGTTTAATGAGAAGCTCTCACTGATTAGCCATCGCCTGAATCCGAAAGATAATCAGTTAAGCCTAGAACTTGATATCCCTATCGAACCGATGCGACCTAAGAAGGCGCCTAAATCCCTTCGAAAGAAACTTCGTGAAATCACTGAAGCGATTCCCGTTCCAGCACCTCGTGAAACCACAGCAGAAGTTGTGAAGCGTAAAAAAGCTAGTAAGCGGGTTCGCCGCAATCGCAAAGTAGCGCTCTTAATGGCTGTCGCAGTTGGAATTACAGGTTGGTATGTACTCATCGGTCCAGGTTCCCGCGTTGTCGTTCCTTCGACTGTGGGTGCGACAGAGGCTGAGGTAACGGCAGCTCTTGCTCCGATTGGCCTCAACTCCATTGTCGTTGAACGAAAATTTAGTGAAGATATTCCTGAAGGTCGCGTGATCCAATCGAGCCCAGAAGCCGGTGGACGCATTGATCAAAGCGGCACTGTGAAACTGATTTTATCCAAGGGTCCAGAACGTTTTGTTATTCCACTCGTTAGAGGCCTAACTCCTGGTGTTGCGCGGCGTGTACTTCTTGCTCTACCGCTTTCGCTACAGCCAAATTCCGAAGAGTTCAGCACAACTATTCCTAAGGGATATGTCATCGACTCTAATCCGCCATCTGGTGAGAAGGTAAAGCGAAATGCGCTGATTGTTCTGCGGATTTCAAAAGGTATTGAACAAATCGCGCTTGCATCGTATGTAGGAAAGAGCTCTGATCAAGCGCTCAATGAATTGCAAGAAGCAGGGTTTGCTGTGGATTCAACCTATGCATTTAGTGAAACTCTTCTTCCTGGTGAAGTTGTATCGCAGACCCCAGCAGGTGGAGCCACAGCAGATAAAGGTTCCAAGGTTGCCCTCGTAATCTCTAAAGGCACTCAATATGCATATATACCCAATATATTCTCTATTGAAGAAGTCAAAGCTGTGCAGGCCCTCAAAGATCTTGACCTTAAGGTGGTTGTAAAGAAGATTGGTAAGAAGACCGTTAAGAAGGTGACAAATATTTCACCGAAGGTTGGAACCAAGGTAAAGCGTGGCAGTACTGTGACCATCACAGTAGGCTAGGCAGATGCCAGCAACCAAGAAACCTCGAATCGGCGCGCACACTCCAACTTCTGGTGGAATGGCCAAACGCTCTATTGCATATGCCGAGACGATTGGCGCTGAAGCGATCCAAGTATTTACATCTAATCCCCGTGGTTGGGCGATGCCTGAGACAAACCACGAAGCAGATGCGCTCTTTCGTGAAAAGGCAGTTGCGCTCGATATTGAAACGTATGTGCATGCACCATTTCTCATCAACCTTGGCTCTCCGACCGAAGATACCTACAAGAACTCACTTGCTTCAACTGCCTATTCACTCAAGCGCGGACAAGAAATTGGCGCTCTTGGAGTAGTCGTTCATACAGGTTCTGCTGTCAAAGAAGATAACGTTGATAACGCATGGAAACAGATCAAGAAAGGCGTTATGCCGATTCTTGAATCACTCGATGATGATGCGCCCATGTTGCTCCTTGAACCAACTGCTGGGCAAGGCCAATCACTTGTTAAGAGGCTTGAAGATTTAGAGAACTATTTGAAAGCACTTGAGTATCACCCAAAGGTCGGCATTTGCCTTGATACTTGCCACGTCTTTGCAGCTGGCCACGACATCGCCAAAAAAGGTGGAATGAAAGAGACCCTTGATCTCTTAGTTCAGGTAGCCGGTATTGAGCGAATCCAACTTATCCATGCCAATGATTCGATGGAT
>CAZSWE010000050.1:0-1784 GCA_964610715.1 uncultured Candidatus Planktophila sp. | reverse complement strand
CTTGCAGTCTCTGCTTCATGGGGAATGGCCTTTGTTGTCATGAAAGATCCCATTGAAAAACAAGGCGTCAACAGCTTTCTATTTACCCGCTTTCTAGTCGCAGTACTTGCCATGCTTGCTATACAGCCAAGCGTTCTTCAGAGAATTACCCCTGAGATTCTGCGTAAGGGATTTATTGCAGGTCTCTTTCTTGGCGCAGGTTATGTACTTCAAACTTTAGGTTTAGCAATCGCTGGGGCTGCCATCACTGGATTTATCACTGGACTTTATGTAGTTGCCACGCCACTTATTGCAGCCCTTATCTTGAAGGCAAAAATTACACGCTTTACGTGGGGGTGCGTTGCTCTCGCGACTGCCGGCCTTGCGCTCTTATCACTTCGCGGATGGAGCTTAGGTTTTGGAGAGTTCTTAGTATTTCTCTGCGCCATTGCCTTTGCTGCACATATTGTCACTTTGGGGCAATGGAGCAATGGCCTCGACGTCTATGCGCTGACAATTGTGCAGTTAGCAACTTGTACGTTGATGACAGGAACCTTTTCCTTTGTACAAGGTTATGACTTACCGGTAAATCTCAGTGGGTGGTTAGTGGTCTTCTATACCGCCATCTTCAGCACAGCTCTGGCATTTGTTGTTCAAACTTGGTCTCAGGCACATATGAGCGCAACTAAGGTGGCTGTAATTTTGACGATGGAGGTCGTCTTTGCTGCAATCTTTGCTCTCGCCTTCGGCGGTGAATCACTGACTATAAAGGCGCTCTTTGGTGGTCTTATGGTCTTGACCGCTATGTTTATGATTGTGCTGAAGGAGTCCTAACATGGCAATTGATCTACGTTCTGACACAGTGACGAAGCCAACGGCTGAGATGCGCGAAGCTATTGCTAACGCTGCTGTCGGTGATGATGTTTACGGCGATGATCCAACCGTTAACTCGCTCGAAGAACGTGTTGCAGCTCTTTTCGGACATGAAGCTGCCCTCTTCTGCCCTACTGGCTCGCTAGCCAACCAACTTTCTATCCGCACATTAGTAAAGCCTGGTGAAGAACTTCTCGTCGAAACACGTTCGCATATTGTCCGTGCTGAACTAGGCGCTGCAGCAACTTTTAGCGGAATCACAACCCGGACCTGGCCAGCCGAAGATGGGCTGTTGCGCGCTGAAGATCCACTTGCCATCGCACATGAGAACGCAGGTCCCTATCTAGTTTCTACCAAAGCAATTGCGGTAGAGAACACCCACAACTTTGGTGGCGGAACTGTGCAACCTATTGCAGAGATTGAAAAGTTATCAGTGACAGCACGTGCACGTGGAATTGCCATGCACCTAGATGGTGCACGCATCTGGAATGCACATGTTGCATCCCGTGTTTCCTTTGCAGAGTACGGCAAGCACTTTGACACCATCAGTGTCTGTCTTTCAAAAGGGTTAGGTGCTCCAGTTGGATCGCTGATGATTAGCTCCAAAGAGCGTATCGCCGAAGCGCGCATCTGGCGTAAACGCTACGGCGCTGGCATGCGCCAGGTTGGAATCTTGGCAGCTGCCGGCCATTACGCACTCGATCACAATATTGCGCGGTTGGCAGAAGATCACTTGCGTGCCCAGAAAATTGCTGTCGCCCTTGCTGCAGTCGACTCATCCCTTGTAGACCCTAAGAAAGTTGTAACCAATATTGTTGGACTTGAACTTTCGAAAGTTGGAATTACTGCAGGTGAATTAGCATCACGGTGTAAAGAAGCCGGGCTCTGGATCAGCGCTCTTGGCCCACATTACGCACGCCTTGTTACTCATC
>CAZSWE010000049.1:0-7187 GCA_964610715.1 uncultured Candidatus Planktophila sp. | reverse complement strand
CCACAACGAGCTTCCCGTCCATACGATGTAGATCGCGATGGCTTTGTTCTTGGTGAAGGCGGCGGCGTTCTCATTCTTGAAGAATACGAATCTGCCAAAGCGCGCGGTGCCAAAATTTACTGTGAAGTCGCCGGTCAAGGTTTAACTTCTGATGGGTATCACATCGCTGCTCCTGATCCTGATGGAGAAGGCGTGCAGCGCGCTATTAAGTTTGCGCTCCAAGCTTCAGGTTTATCTACAAAAGATATTGTCCACCTCAACGCACATGCCACATCAACTCCTGCAGGCGATGTTGCTGAAGCAAATGCGCTCCGTAAAGCTTTGGGCGCAGATGCAGATCACGTTGCTGTCTCTGCAACTAAATCAATGACTGGCCATCTGCTTGGTGGCGCTGGCGCAATTGAATCTGTCTTTATCGTCAAGGCGCTCCAAGATCGCCTTGCTCCCCCAACTATCAATATTGAAAAGTTAGATCCAGCTGTGACCATCGATGTCGTTCGCGACACACCGCGCCAACTTCCAGCGGGAGATATCGCAGCGCTCAATGATTCTTTCGGTTTTGGTGGCCACAACGTGGTGCTTGCATTTAAATCGCTCTAATCTAGGGCTATGTCAACAACGTTGTTGGACCCTGAAGCGCGCATCGCCAAGCTTCTTGATTCATCGAACTACGAACTTCTTCTGCCGCGCACAGATTGCGGAATGGTTGCTGCTACCGGGCTCATTAAGGGAAACAAAGTTGTTGTCTTCGCATCTGATCCCACCATTAAAGGTGGCGCTTTAGGTATCGAAGGTTCACAGGTAATTGTTCAGGCTTATCGCGCTGCAATGGGTGCGCAAGTTCCTGTCATTGGTATCTGGCACTCAGGTGGTGCACGACTCAGCGATGGAGTCGCATCTCTTAATGCTTTCGGCGAAGTTTTCCAAGCGATGGTCACAGCAAGTGGTCGTATTCCACAACTCTCGCTCGTCTTAGGACCAACTGCAGGTGGCGGTGCATATGGTCCAGCGCTTACCGATGTTGTTGTACTTGCACCTGAAGGTCGCATCTTTGTCACAGGTCCCGATGTCGTGAAGTCTGTAACTGGCGATGTTGTAGATATGGCGTTGCTAGGAGGGCCCGAGGCGCACAGTAAGAACTCTGGCGTTGCTCATGTGATTGCGCCAACGGAAGAGATTGCCTATCGCGAAATCCAAGATCTCGTCTCACTCTTTGCCAACCAAGGGCTGATGGCGACAGATGTTGCTGATGTACCGCTTGGGCACTTAGTTCCTGATACAGCGCAGCGAATCTATGAAGTCCATCCACTTGTAGATGCAATTCTCGATAGCGATGGCGAAAAGATTGAGCTCCTTGATATGTGGGCTGAAAATATGACCACAGTTATCGGACGTCTCGGTGGCCGCACAGTGGGCGTAATTGCAAATAACCCACAAGTGATCGGTGGCGTTCTCGATTCTGCAGCCGGTGAAAAGGCGGCGCGCTTTGTGCGCACCTGTGACGCCTTTGGAATTCCACTGATTGTTATTGCAGATGTGACCGGCTTCTTACCTGGCATCGGCCAAGAATGGGAAGGCGCTGTTCGTCGTGGCGCAAAGTTATTGCACGCCTTTGCAGAATCAGTTGTTCCGCGCGTTACCGTCATTACCCGCAAGGCTTACGGCGGCGCCTTTGTTGCGATGAACTCTAAATCTCTCGGTGCTACCCGTGTCTTTGCCTGGCCACAAGCTGAAGTTTCAGTAATGGGAGCAGTTGCTGCAGTGCGCGTATTGCACCGCCGCTTACTTGCCGATCTTCCTGAATCTCAGCGCGCAGATATGGAGCTAGAGCTCGCTGCAGAACATGAGCGAGTTTCAGGCGGAGTTTCGCGCGCAATTGAGATCGGTGCAGTCGATGAAATGATTGAGCCCGATAAGACTCGTAGCGCGATAGCTAAGGTATTAGCTGAATCTGAATACCGCCGCGGTTCACACGGCAATATTCCGCTGTAATTTACTTAACGTCGAAGGTGACAGAGACAGTCGAAGTAACTGTCTTCTCAATACTTGATGTGTCATAGGCACCGGTATCAGCAGTCATCGTTGAATCCGGAGTCGTTACTTGGAATACTCCAGAGCGCACAGATTGAACTGAGCCAACCTTGCCGCCGACTGCCTTAGTAATTGCCTCTGCGCGGATCTTGGCATCTTTCATCGCTTCTTCAAGCAACTTAGGGCGCATCTGCGGAAGTGTTGAGATGTAGTACTGCGGACCGTAATTATTGACAGTAACGCCTTGCTGAAGAAGTGTGCCAATCTCTTGTGAAAGCTTGGCCACTAATTGCACGTCATCTGTGCGGACTACGACATCACGTGATGCGCGGTAGTTAAGAATCTTGCCGGTGTTATTTCCGTTGACCCATTGCTCATTTCCATAAGAAGAAACTGAACCAAGTACAAGCGCATCCTTAGGGATTCCACCATCTACTAAATACTTTGTCACTGCTTCAACATCTGCTCCAACTCGCGCGACAGCTTCAGCAACTGTAGGGCGCGTAAGTGAAACATTGAGCGTCCAGACAACATTATCTGCAGTTGCAGATGTCTTGGCAGATCCTGTGACAGTAATGCCATTTGTATTTCGAGCTGCAAACCCTGCACCTACCTGAAATAGTCCACCGCCCAGCGCCGTTGCAATAATTACTGCAACTGCGATGTAGAGAATAAAGCGGCGGCGTTCAGTTGAAGTCATAGGTGCTTGTGTTGTCATGGCTTCATTCTATATGGCGCGCAGGCGAGCAATCTCTTGCAAATCTACTCCGCGGAATGGTTCGAGCGTGGCATCCCAAGGTTTTCCGAGTGCTACCTCTAAATTCTCACGAAGTTCTAAGTCATCAAAATGAGAGAGCGCCTTTGCAATTTGGCTCTCACTAATCTGAATATTTCCAGCCGGATCAAGGCTAGCGCGATGAATTCCTAATTCAGGGGTGCAGCGAAAGAGTTCGCCACCGTTCTTATCTAGTTCATGAACTTCAAATCGCAGGTAGTGCCAATTTTTGAGAGCAGTCGCAATCTTTGCAGCTGTTCCGATGGCAGCGCGGAAATCAAGAGATGTCCGTGAGGTTCCTGGCGCAAGTGGTTGATCGCGCCACGAATAACTTTGCGGCGAACCAAGGAGCGAGTTGAGTCCCCACTCGATATGTTGACGCAGGGCAGATGGCGCTGAATGAATGGTCAGGTGACCGTTCATATAAATGTGTTGCATGAAGTGCTCCTAGCAAGGCGCAGAATTTGTGCGACCTTCCCCGATCCACAACTGCCAACTGCTAGTGAGTGCCTTATTTATACAACTTTCCGCTGACTTTGTGAATATAGGGGCTTTTGCCATCGATTTTGAGCGTGATTTATCCAAACCCGAAATAGGTCTACGCCTAAGTAGCGGGTACGCTTTACCCTAGTCGGACGCTTTATCAGTACCCGTTGTTAGATGTAATTCTTTACTCGGTATGGCTGAACGCAAGACGAAGACTGGAGTTCGAGGAATTCTCGAAATCCCAACATATCGAAGGAATAGTAAAAACATATGGCAACAGGCACAGTTAAGTGGTTCAACTCTGAAAAGGGTTTCGGTTTCATTGCAGTTGATGGTGGCGGACAAGATGTATTCGTTCACTACTCAGCAATCCAAGGAAACGGTTACAAGAGCCTTGAAGAGGGTCAGGCAGTTTCATTTGAGGTCGTCCAGGGTCCAAAGGGTCCACAGGCTGACGCAGTAAATCCTGCTTAATTAAAAAACACTTACAAATAAGGCTCGCTCAAGAAATTGAGCGGGTCTTATTTTTTTGCCCTTATTTACTTGGCTCTGGCGGAAGCTCGCCTAGCTTTTCACGCTTTGCATTAACTTCTTTTACTGGAGATAGATCTTTTCCACTCTTCCAAGCATCGAGATACTTCCACGGCAAGACCACTCCACGGCGAACCCACCATGTATCTGGTGGTGTTGGCCAAGAAATTCCAAAGTGAAGATGTGGTGCTGTGCCACGCGCACTACCTGTTGCGCCAATTGTTCCTAGCAACCTGCCTGCCTTTACAACAACGCCAGGTTCGATGCTCAGTGGAATAGAGCGAAGATGCGATCCGTAATAACGCACGCCATCATCGCCAATAATTGAGACTGAAAGTCCACCACGAGTAATACCTAGATTAGGTGGGCTTCGCCATGTATCAACTCGATTTACTTCATCAACTATTCCGCTGGTAGGTGCAACAAAGCGACACCCTGCCTTAGCCAAGATATCCGTTGCTGGATAATCATGATGCGCACGTGCGTAATTGACTTCGCAGTTAGGAACTGGAAATACATATATTGGGGCAGCTTGTGCACTTGGAATAGTTGTAAATAGAAGCGTAAGAGCAAGCAGTTTTCTTAACATGGCGCAGAGCCTAACTAATGCGCGCTCAATTCTTGAGTGCGGCGCGGTCGAGTTTTGCTGTGACAATCATGTGAGGAACTGTCAGGGCCCAGATTGTGACCAGGGTCAACCAGAGGAATTGATCGGTGATGTCATCGCGCGAAAAGCCTGCAAGAAGTGCGACAAAGATGAGAGTTCCAAATAACGCTGGTAGACCTGGGATTACCGCTTTACGAAACGCTGCACCTGAGTCATCTCTTTCATATGCCGCAATCGATGCTGGTAACAAGGATGTAAGGCGGGCGGTATGTCGCATGGCATGCCAGCAACCGAAGTAGACAGCGAATGCAACAAGAGGAGGCGCGAAGGCAGCCAGAGCTGCAAGGAGCGCGATATCAACGCAGTCGCGATAACGCTTACGTGATGCCAAGACCAACAATGAGATTGTGGCAATAACTGCAACTGCCAGTTGTATCTGCGCGTCATACCCGTAATGCCAGTTAATGAGATTGCTATTTACCTGCTCTAAAGCTTCAGTGCTGCGGCTATTGACCAAAGGAATCGCTACCGGCAGCGCTCCCCCAGCGCTGGCATATGCCCAGACAGGTAGTTGTGAAGATGTGCGACCTTTGAGGCGATCTAACTCTGAGATAAATGCGCTATCGCCGATTCCAAAGTGAGTGGCGCTCATTATTACCACGCCAATAAATCCCCACACATTCCACTGCAAGATTGCCCAGATTGCAGCAAGTGCAATCGCAACATAGATTGCGATAAAGAAGGCCATTTTCAGCGGCTTTGCTTTAGGCAGCGTCACTAAATGATCGAGCGCTCCATGTGGGATACCAATAGCTAGAGCAATAACAGCAAGGACTACCTGCCAGTTAAGTGAGCCACTTCCGAGCCATGATGAGAAAAGAAGAGAGAGCACAATTGCTAGAGCAACTGCTCCACTCGAGAAGGTTCGGACTCTCGAGAAAGTTCTTAACTTTGCTGTGTCCACAAACGCCACAGTAGCAATTTTCGCCCTCGACTATGCCAAAATGCGAACATGAAACAGTGGTCATATATGGCGATGCTCATATTTACCTTCTGCGGCTCCGCTTGGCTCGAGATATACCTTAAGGTCGGGGTACTTCGTCGTATCAAGCGCGTTGCTATTAGCGTTCTCCCAGTGAGTCTACTTTTCCTCGCCTGGGATGCATATGCAATCTCAAAGGGTCACTGGTTCTTTGACCGCGAGCAAATGCTTGGGATATACGGACCTCTCAATATTCCACTAGAGGAATATCTCTTCTTCATGATTGTCCCCATGGCGGCGATCTTTACTATTGAAGGTGTAACTACGGTAAAACCGCACTGGCGAAAGGATGAGTTTGGCGAATGAACTATTCTGATATCGCGATTGCTGCCTTTGCCCTTGCCGTCATGAATGATCTATTTGGCTTTAAGACCTCGATGTTGACTCGTCCGGCCTTTTGGACTTCTTACGCAATTATCTTGCCATTCCAATTCTTAACAAACTGGTGGCTTACTTCGCGCAACATCGTCATGTATGACCCTGATGCCATCGTCGGTCTTCGCTTCTTCTCTGCCCCTGCTGAAGATGTGCTCTTCGGCTTCGCGCTGATATTGAGTGTGATGGGGCTATGGGAAGTCTGGGGACGTAAAGGTTTTCAGCGCCACTAATTCAGTAACAACTAATTAATGAGTTAATCAGCCATGTGCTGCAGCAACTGCTGCGTACATGATCTTTCCTTCATGCACGTTCAGCCCGGCAGCAAGTGCTGCATCATCTTCCATCGCCTTCTGCCAACCCTTATTGGCAAGTGCCAATGAGTACTTGAGTGTGGCATTGGAAAGCGCAGCAGTTGATGTTGCTGGAACTGCGCCCGGCATATTTGCTACGCAGTAATACAGCGAGTTATGAACCTTAAATGTTGGATCTGCGTGGGTTGTCGCATGTGAACCTTCGAAGCAACCGCCTTGATCAATGGCAACGTCAACCAAAACTGAGCCTGGCTTCATCTTTGCCACCATCGCATCGGTAACAAGCTTTGGCGCAGCAGCTCCTGGGATAAGAACTCCACCCACAACTAAGTCAGCTTGCATGCAGTGCTCTTCGATTGAGTATGGAGAAGATGCCACAGTCTTTACCTGGCCATGGAACATCTCATCGATTTCACCTAAACGCTTTAAATTAATGTCGAGCAGCGTTACATCTGCACGCAGACCAATCGCCATCGCTGCAGCTGATACTCCAACGCTTCCACCACCAAGGATTACTACCTTGCCGGGAGCAACTCCAGGTACGCCACCTAGCAACACTCCACGTCCGCCATTAGGACGTTGCAGAGCAGCTGCGCCAACTTGAATCGACATACGGCCTGCAACTTCAGACATAGGAGCTAGCAACGGAAGAAAACGATTTACTTCTACAGTTTCATAGGCGATTGCCGTGATGCCTGATTTCACAATCGCATCAGTACATTCGCGTGATGCTGCTAAGTGCAGATAGGTGAAGAGGATTTGGCCCTTACGCATGCGGTGATATTCCTCTGCGATTGGCTCTTTCACCTTAATGATCATCTCGGACTTCGCCCATACTTCATCGGCGGTATCGAGGATTGTCGCGCCAGCTTTTACATATTCGCTATCGGTAATCGCTGAACCTAGCCCTGCACCCTTTTCAACGAAGACTTGGTGGCCTGCCAGGACGAGAGAGTGAACTCCTGCCGGTGTATTTGAAACTCGAAATTCGTTGTTTTTAACTTCTTTTGGGATACCGACAAGCAC
>CAZSWE010000048.1:0-7249 GCA_964610715.1 uncultured Candidatus Planktophila sp. | reverse complement strand
TGAATTGCCCCGATAAAAGGTGGCTAAGAGTTACACCACAACGTTGGGGGCCTGGAGGGAAGTCTATCAGTTACGCGCAGGCTACCGACCGGTTAGGAATCCCCGAGTAAATCTGGCGAGAGCCCAGCCTCAGTATCAGGAATCCCAAGTTCTCCTGCGCGCTTATCGGCCATCGCGAGCAATCTGCGAATTCGACCCGCAATTGCATCCTTGGTCATCGGTGGAGTTGCAAGAGATCCGAGTTCTTCCAAACTTGCCTGACCATGTGCGATGCGAAGCTCACCCGCCTCTTTTAGATGATCAGGAATTTCGGGGCCAAGAATCTCCATGGCCCGTTGTACACGTGCAGCTGCAGCTACCGCAGCTCGGGCTGATCTGCGCAAATTAGCATCATCAAAGTTAGCAAGTCGATTTGCAGTGGCGCGAACTTCGCGGCGCATCCGTCGTTCTTCCCAAGCAAGAACACTTTCATGTGCACCTAAGCGAGTAAGTAGAACTCCGATTGCATCTCCATCGCGGATTACAACGCGATCTACTCCTCGTACTTCACGCGCTTTAGCAACAATGTTAAGGCGACGCGCAGCTCCAACGAGAGCAAGCGCTGCCTCTGGTCCAGGACATGTAATTTCAAGAGATGAAGATCTGCCTGGTTCGGTCAGTGAACCGTGAGCGATAAATGCGCCACGCCATGCCGCTTCTGCATCACAGACATTTGCTGCAACTACTTGCGGTGGCAGTCCGCGGACTGGTCGTCCGTTGGCATCGATTAAACCTGTCTGGCGAGCTAAAGCATCTCCAGCTTCAACTACGCGAACAACGTACCGTGAACCTTTACGGAGTCCACTCGATGAGAGAACTGCTAAATCTGAGTCATGGCCATAGATATCAGCGATATCTTTCTTGAGGCGTCGAGCGCTCTGTGAAGTATCTAGTTCAACTTCGATAAGGACCTTGCCGGCTGCGATATGAAGTCCACCCGCAAAGCGAAGCAAGGAAGAGACTTCGGCCTTACGGCAACAAGGCTTGGTCACTGCAAGACGACTGAGCTCATCCTTAACTGCTGCTGTCATCGCCATGGGGGTTATCCAACCAGTTTTTCAGTAGCAATGTGTGCGAAAAGTTGACCCAATTTCTTTACATCATGATGCAAAGGAGCGCCAGAACTACGTAGATCGGCCACCAATAACTCTGAACCTATGGTTGAAAGATATGAATGTAGCTCGGATGCACCCTCTGCGGAGCTATCAAGAATTACCAAATCAAAGCGTAGCCCTGGTGCATAGCGCTGCAGAATCTGTAGATGTTCAAGTGGTGAATATCCGGCGTACTCTCCTGCTGATTTATCGGCAGAATCTAGATTCAAAAGCAGAATCTTCTTCGCATCCGTCTCAATCAACGCATCTCTCAGGGATGGAACCAATAGATGTGGGATGACGCTAGAGAACCAAGAACCTGGACCCATAGTGATCCACTCAGCATCTTTGATTGCAGTGAGCGCTTCTGGTTGCGCTGCCGGAACTTCGGGAATTATTCGTAACGTCTTTAACTTTCCTTTAGTGGTGGCGACCTCTGCTTGTCCTCGCACAATTTGAGTACCAATAGAATTCTCAAATACCGCCTCTATATCAAGAGGTTCGGTGGCCATCGGTAATACTCTGCCAACAACTTTGAGGAGAGCGCCAACTCGGTCAAGGCCTGCCACGGTATCTTCGTCGCGATCCCAAAGAGCTGCCAGGAGCAGATTGCCGACTGCGTGTCCATTGAGTGGACCTTCGCTCGTAAAGCGATACTGCATTATCTGCGCCCAGCTACGGCCCCATTCATCATCGCTACATAAAGCCGCAAGTGCCATACGTAAATCACCTGGCGGAAGTATTGGAAACTCTTCTCGCAGCCGCCCACTAGAACCACCATTATCAGCGACGGTCACAATGGCTGTGATATCTGAAGTAAGGCTACGAAGTGCAGTCAAGGTTGCAGCTAGCCCATGTCCCCCACCGAGTGCGACAACTTTCTTACTCAACTTATTCGCGTCCTACATCTCGATGCGTAGCGTGTGCCGAAATTTCGAGGTCAGTGGATGTGGAGGACAATTGCTTAGCAATTTCTTCAGCAATAGCGACAGATCGATGCTTGCCACCTGTGCAACCAATAGCAATCGTGACGTATTTCTTTCCTTCACGGAAATATCCAGGGACCATCTGTTTCACAACGCCGACATAACTCTTTACGAAGTCAGCAACTCCTTCACTGCCCAACACCTTGGCCGACACTGGAGCATCTAGCCCATTGAGTGGTCGTAGTTCGGGAATCCAGTGAGGGTTGGGAATGAAGCGGCAATCTAAAACTAAATCAGAGTCCACTGGGATTCCATATTTGTATCCGAATGAGAGAACATTGATACGAAGAGAGGCCAGCATGCCAGCTGCAAAGATTTCGGAGGTGCGCTTTTCTAACTGATGAACATTGAGATTGGAAGAGTCGATGACTACATCTGCTTGGGCGCGAATCTCTTCTAACTTGGCTCGCTCACGCGCTATGCCGTCGACGATGCGATCCTTGGCTTGCAGCGGATGTGGTCGGCGGGTTGATTCGAAGCGCTGGACCAACGCTTGATCAGATGCATCTAGGAAGAGCAGGCGATAAGGGACCGAAGCTGACTTTAACTTTGCGAGTGAGTTATTTAGCTCATCGAAGAACTTTCCACCACGAACATCTACGACCACAGCTAGCGCTGCGTGAGTTTCGAGGTTCTGTTCGGCAAGAGATGGAAGTAGCGCAGGTGGCAAGTTATCGACTACATACCACCCAAGATCCTCCAAAGCGTGCGCAACGGTTGATCGACCAGCGCCAGACATCCCGGTAAGAATCAGAAGCTCTTTAGTGGCCATGTCTCTCATTCTGCCTTAGCTGTCAAGTATCTCGCCGGTGGCCATATCTACCTTCACATCCGCAGCGGCTGAGAGTGATTGTAGATATTCAAAGATAATTCCTGCGATGGTTGCACCAATTCCAGGTGTAGCAGCGAGTTCTTCACGGGAAGCCTTACGCATCGCCGTCACAGAGCCAAAGCGAGCTAAGAGCGCACCTCTGCGTGATTCTCCAAGTTGTGGGATGTCATCGAGAAGTGATTCAAGCATTACCTTCGATCTGCGCGAGCGGTGGAAGGTGATTGCAAAGCGATGCGCTTCATCGCGAATTCGCTGAAGTAGATACATCCCCTCGCTAGTGCGCGGAAGAATCAATGGGTCCTTATCCCCTGGCATCCAGACTTCTTCCAGGCGCTTGGCCAACCCGCAGAGCGCAACATCAGTGATACCGAGTTCATCGAGCGCTCTCTGCGCTGCAGCAACTTGTGGCGCTCCACCGTCTACAACAATTAATTGTGGTGGGTATGCAAACTTACTGACCTTGCCGCCGGTCTCTGCAATCTCAGCAGGATTGACCTGACGATCCGCCAATAAACGCTTCATACGACGTGTAATCACTTGGTGCATAGCGCGGGTGTCATCTTGAGCGGTATCTGTGTCGATAATGAATCTGCGGTACTCACTCTTCTTTGCCAACCCATCCTCAAAGACCACCATCGATGCGACAACAGATGTGCCTGAAATATTGGAGATGTCATAACACTCAATACGTAAAGGAGTGCGAGCCAGTTGCAACTCCTCCTCTAGCTCAAGGAGCGCTTTCCCTGAAACCGCTGCATCGGTAGCCCGCTTACTTAAGTATTGAACGAGGGCATAATGGGCGTTGCGCTCAACAGTTTGAAGGAGTTCAACTTTCTCACCACGCTGCGGAACTTTGATAGAGACTTTCGCTCCCCGTAATTGCGTGAGCCACTCTTCCAGGGCGCTCTGATCAAGCGGTGTTTGATTGAGATAAATCTCTGCTGGAATATCCGTCGGCGCGCTCTGGCTATAGATCGAGAAGAAGAGTGAGGCCATCTGATCATCGCCTTCCAGCGCCCGCTCTTGATCGACAATCCAAGAGCGCGAACCTTTGATTGAGCCGCGCCTTACAACAAAGATGGAACCGGCAGCGTGCAACCCTTCTTCATGGATCGAGATGAAATCCCCATCTAGATCATCAGAGAGATTGCCTTGGGTAGAACGTTGCGCCTTTTCAAAAGATTCAATCTGATCACGCAGGCGAGCTGCTCGTTCAAACTCTTCACGTTCGGATGCTTGCTCCATCTCGCTCCGTAGAGTTGGGAGAAGATTCTCCATTCCCTTTTCCATAAAGGCATCTAACTTATGGGCAATCTCCTTATGCTCTTCCGGACTGACCCAGCCAACGCATGGAGCTGCACACTTACCGATATCCCCCAAGAGACATTGACGTTTGGTGCGTTGCGCTCTCTGAAAATTACCAGCGCTACATGAACGAACCGGATAGACCTTCAGAAGAACTTCATAGGTATTGCGAAGCGCCCAAGCATTTGTATAGGGACCAAAGTATTTAAGTCCAGGGCGCTTCTCTTTACGGGTAATAAAGATGCGCGGGAATTCATCGTTCAGTGAGATTGCTAAATATGGATAAGACTTATCATCCTTAAATTGCACGTTATACGTTGGATGAAATTGTTTAATCCAACTAAATTCAAGTGCAAGAGCCTCGAGCTCTGTTGCAACAATCGTCCAATCCACTCGCACTGCCTCGTGGACCATCCGGTAAGTCTTCTGTGCCAGATTAGATCCGAAATATGTAGTGAGACGGTTCTTGAGGTTCTTCGCTTTCCCGACATAGATAACTTTGTCGTCACCGTTAAAGAAGCGATATACACCTGGCTCTTCAGGAATCTCCTTGGGGCGATAACTCGCAGGTTGCGCCATCGCTACTTCTGCTTTGCGGTCTTTCGGACAGGAACCTGTCGATTATTGGCAAGCATCTCGACGAGAAATTCTCCGGTATAGCTTCCCTTAACCTTTGCCACTTCTTCAGGCGTTCCTTCAGCAACCACTGTGCCACCACGGAATCCACCTTCAGGGCCCATATCGATAACCCAGTCAGAAGATTTAATGACATCAAGATTATGCTCGATGACGATAACAGTGTTTCCTGATTCAACTAGGCGCTTCAAAACCCCCAGCAACTTACTGACATCTTCAAAGTGAAGTCCAGTTGTTGGTTCATCGAGAACGTAGATGGTGCGACCAGTTGAACGGCGTTGAAGTTCAGTTGCCAGCTTTACACGCTGAGCTTCTCCGCCTGAAAGTGTGGGCGCTGACTGTCCAAGACGCACATATCCCAGCCCCACATCGCAGAGCGTCTTGAGATATCGGGCGATCGTTGGCACTGATTCAAAGAATGTGTGAGCAATCTCGATAGGCATATCAAGGACTTCAGCGATGGTCTTGCCCTTGTAATGCACTTCCAGAGTCTCGCGGTTGTAGCGAGCTCCATGGCAGACCTCGCAGGGAACATAAACATCGGGAAGGAAGTTCATCTCGATGGTGATAGTTCCATCGCCGGAACAGTTTTCGCAGCGTCCGCCTTTAACGTTAAAGGAGAAACGGCCCTGCTGATAGCCGCGCACCTTAGCTTCGGTAGTTTCTGCAAAGAGCGCGCGTACCTTATCGAATACCCCGGTATATGTCGCAGGATTAGAACGCGGTGTGCGACCAATCGGTGATTGATCAACGTGTACAACTTTATCGAGCTGATCGATACCAGTAACTGTGCGATGGCGTCCCGGCACAAGTCGGGCACCGTTGAGTTTATTGGCAAGCGTTGTATAGAGAATGTCATTTACCAGCGTTGACTTACCCGACCCTGATACGCCAGTAACGGAAACAAAGAGTCCTAACGGGATGGATACCTCAATATCCTTTAAGTTATTCTCTTTAGCGCCCTTAATAACCAACTGACGCTTTGGATCTATGGGGCGTCGCTCCTTTGGAATTTCGATCGACTTACGTCCTGAGAGATATGCGCCGGTAATGGATTCTTCTGACGCTATTAACTCTTCATAGGAACCAGAGACAACGACGCGTCCACCATGTTCGCCAGCGCCCGGTCCGATATCGACTATCCAGTCGGCAGTCCGAATGGTCTCTTCATCATGTTCAACCACAATCAAGGTGTTGCCGAGATCGCGCAGACGGGTGAGAGTATCAATGAGACGTCGGTTATCGCGTTGGTGAAGTCCGATTGATGGTTCATCCAAAACGTAGAGAACTCCGACAAGGCCAGAGCCAATCTGAGTTGCTAAGCGAATGCGCTGGGCTTCTCCGCCAGAGAGCGTTGCAGCTGGACGATCGAGAGAAAGGTAGTCAAGACCAACATCAAGTAAGAAGCCAAGGCGCGCATGCACCTCTTTCATTACTCGTTCGGCAATTTGTGCTTCACGCTTATTGAGCTTGACCTCTTTTAGGAAAGCAGCGCAATCATCGATAGAGAGGGCGCAGACTTCAGCGATGCTCTTTCCACCCAGCGTTACAGAGAGAACTTCTGGCTTTAGACGCGCACCTTTACATGCAGGGCATGGAGTCTGGCGCATATAAGCCTCGTATTTATCGCGGCTGTAATCGCTATCTGTTTCGCTATGTCGGCGATGAATGAATGGGATAACGCCTTCAAATCCTGTGGAGTAATTGCGTACGCGACCATAGCGATTCTTGTACTTAACGTGTACTTCATAGTCAAAGCCATTGAGGATTGCCTCTTTAGCCTTCACCGAGAGTTTCTTCCAAGGATTATCAAGTGAGAACTTCAACTCTTTAGCGAGAGCTTCCAGAAGTCGCAAGAAATATTCGTAGGATTGCCCTCCTGCCCAGGGGGCGATTGCACCTTCATTAATGGAGATAGCGTCATCGGGAATGATGAGCTCTTCATCAACTTCGAGACGGGTTCCAATGCCTGTGCACTCGGGGCATGCTCCAAAGGGTGAGTTAAATGAGAACGAACGCGGCTCTAGCTCTTCAAAGGAGAGATTGCAGTCATGGCAGGCCATGTGCTCGCTATAGGTATGCTCTTTTTCTCCAGCTTTGGCATCGACAAAATCAAGAAGTACTAGGCCATTTCCTAACTTGAGCGCTGTCTCAATCGAGTCAGTTAAACGAGATTTACTCTCAGCCTTTGCAGTCAAGCGATCAATAACTACTTCAATGGTGTGCTTCTCTTGCTTCTTCAGCTTTGGCGGTTCGGTCAGTTGAATGGTTTCGCCATCGACTCGCGCACGCGAGTAACCCTGCGTGACGAGCTCTGCAAAGAGATCGACAAATTCGCCCTTACGTTCACGAATTAC
>CAZSWE010000047.1:0-7345 GCA_964610715.1 uncultured Candidatus Planktophila sp. | reverse complement strand
AGTAAGAGTGATACCGGTTGTGATGTCGACAGGTGTTGTTGTTTCAGTAGTCATGTGTAAAGGATAGCCGCGTCAGGTTGCCGATGCGAACCCAAACACAGGAGAATTGGGCCATGACCATCTCGCTGCAGGACTTACTGGTCCTTGGACAAGGGCGTGACCTTGCCTCAGAGCGTGGCGTTTCCTGCACAGGCGAACTTCCGGCAGCCAGTGATCCTGACCTCGTTGCACGAGCGGTAGCTGCCCGAGCAGGTCTTGGTTCACGTGCGCTGATTCTGGGCCATCACTACCAGCGCGATGAAGTAATTCAATTCGCAGATATCACCGGCGACTCATTTAAATTAGCGCAAGCAGCATCAGAGCAGAAGGATGCCGAATTTATCTTCTTCTGCGGAGTTCACTTTATGGCTGAAAGCGCTGACATTCTTACCTCACCACAACAGAAAGTGATACTTCCTGATTTAGCCGCCGGTTGTTCGATGGCAGATATGGCAACAGCATCGCAGGTGCAAGAGTGCTGGAAAGAGCTTGAGCGAATTGGTGTAGCCAAAACAACAATCCCTGTTACTTACATGAACTCATCTGCTGCGATAAAAAGTTTCACCGGTGAAAATGGTGGCACTATCTGCACCTCATCGAATGCACAGAAAACTATGGAATGGGCGCTCACAAAGGGACGCAAGATTCTCTTCCTCCCCGACCAGCACCTTGGTCGCAACACAGCTGTCCTATCTTTAGGTCTCTCGCTCGACGATTGCGTTCTATGGAATCCCTGGAAACCAATGGGTGGCCTGACTGAAGATCAGATCAAAAACGCAACTGTCATTTTGTGGCGCGGACACTGCTCGGTTCATGGACGCTTCACCCGAGATTCTGTAAATGAAGTTCGCGCGCGTATTCCAGGAGTCAATGTGATTGTGCATCCTGAATGCACCCACGATGTAGTCACTGCAGCAGATGTTGTAGGTAGCACCGAGAAGATTATTCAGACAGTTTCTCAATCTGCTCCAGGTAGCAAGTGGGCGGTAGGAACAGAGCTCAATCTCGTCTCGCGCCTTGCTGCCAATAACCCGGATAAAGAAGTCGTCTTTCTCGATAAGGCAGTCTGTTACTGCTCAACGATGAATCGAATTGATCTGCCACACCTGGTCTGGGCGATGGAATCAGTGCTGGCCGGCCATATCGTCAATCACATCAAGGTAGATGAACGGGTAGCCCGTTTCTCGAAGTTAGCCCTCGACCAGATGCTCGCCCTATAGTTGCGCCATGACTGAAGCCACTAAAAAAGGACGTCCAACTCCAAAGCGCAAAGAGGCAGAAGCTGCTCGTAAAGTTGCATCTCTTGCACCTGCTTCAACAAAGATTGAGAAGAAGCGCGCCAAGGAAGCATCTCGTGCAGCTCGCGTCACAGCTCGCGCTGCCTATATGCGCGGAGATGAGAACGCACTGCCTGCACGCGACAAAGGGCCAGTTAAGAGATTTGTTCGTAACTACGTAGATACTCGCCGATCAATCGGTGAGTACTTCCTGCCAATTATCTTTGCCGTTTTAATCATGACACTCGTACCACTTCCAGCTTTTCAAATTGGAAGTATCGCCCTGATGTACGGAGTTCTCTTGATTTCGGTCATTGATGGAATTTTCCTTAGCCGCAAAATCAAAGCTGCTGCGGCAGAGCGTTTTCCTGGTGGAGAGTTCAAGGGCATCGGAATGTACGGATGGCTGCGATCAACTCAGATGCGCCGTATGCGTATGCCTAAGCCACAGGTAAGTCCTGGAGATTCAATTTAAATCAGAGTTTTACCCCAAAGTTTAGGGACGTGGATTCGGGCTGACGTTCTTCTTTGGATCGCGCTCTGCGACCTTTCCAATAGCGCCATCAATAGCCTTCATCACTTCAGGAGGTAACTTCACACCTGATGCCTTGACGTTATCTTTGATCTGCGCTGGTTTGGTAGCGCCCATGATTGCGCTAGAAATATTTGGATTCTGCAGCACCCAGGCCAGCGCCATTTGGGACATCGAAAGGTCGACGCTTTCTGCAATTGGCTTAAGCAGCTGCACAGCCTCAAGAACATCATCTTTCATCCAGCGCGAAATCATTGCGGCGCCGCTCTTCTTATCGGTTGCGCGTGATCCTGCTGGAGCCTTCTTTCCAGGGAGGTATTTGCCCGTTAAGACTCCTTGCGCCATCGGCGACCAGACAATTTGGCCGATTCCTTCGCGCTGAGATAGTGGAACAACTTCGGCTTCAATAACTCTCCAGAGTGCTGAGTACTGCGGCTGACTGGAGACAAATCGGTTGTAGCCGCGTTGATCTTGAATCTTAAGTCCGCGAGCAATCTGCTCTGCAGTCCATTCAGAGAATCCGACATACATGACCTTTCCTTGGCGTACTAGGTCATCGAGTGCGCCAAGAGATTCTTCGAGAGGAGTTTCAAAATCGAATCTATGGAGTTGATAAAGATCAATGTGGTCAGTATTAAGTCGCTTCAAGGATGCGTGGCATGACTCCATGATGTGTTTGCGTGAAAGTCCACGATCATTTTTTCCTGGACCTGTTGGCCAATACACCTTGGTAAATAGTTCGTAGGATTCACGACGTACGCCTTTGAGTGCTTTAGCGAGAACTACCTCAGCCTTTGTGTTTGCATAGACATCTGCTGTATCAAATGTAGTAATTCCTTGATTAAGCGCCTCTCGTACGCACTTAATCGCAGATTCTGTTTCAACCTGGGATCCATGTGTAATCCAATTTCCATAGGAAATTTCAGAGACATACATTCCGGTACTGCCAAGGCGTCTATATTCCATCTGCCTACCCTAGGGCGGGCGTGGTGAGTTGCCAACAACCAACCGCTGTGGTTCTCTTCGCATACAACTTCATAGGTGGCTTGTAGGGGAAGTTCGGTGAAATTCCGACGCTGACCCGCAACCGTAAGAATGGCTTCCATATTCTCGAAGTAATCTTCTCGAAAGAATCTTCATGAGGACTTTGGCGCTTTTTAAGTCGGATTACCTACATGTCACTTGTTTTTGACCAACACCCGCCGAGGTTTGCGGGGTGTAGTCCAAAGGTTTTAGGCTGTTTTTTAGCCGAGCGCTAGCGAGCTACCCCTGTGAGACTTCCTGACACAGGAGTTCTACACATGAAGAAAAGCACTTACATAACAATCGCGATGAGTTTTGCTCTCGTCTTTTCACAAGTAATAACTCTGCCAGCAGCGCAAGCTGCGACTAAAGGTTGGCGCTACTGGGGATATTTTCAAGCAGCCCCAGGTGCAACTGAATGGAAGGCAGCTATGACTGGCCCAACTGTTGATATTGAAGATGGAGCAGTTGAAGGATGGTCTTTCGTCTTTAGTAGCGATGACGTTCCATCTGCGGCCCCTCTCGTCAAGCCAAGCTTTGCCAAGATTTGCGGAAAGGTGAAGAAGGATCCGGATACAAAGCGGATCGCACTCGTCATTGATTTTGGCAGCAAGGCCTATGCACCTAAGGGCGAGAAGGTTCCAAGAACAATTGTTCGTTGCGTGACAACAGCTAAGGGATCACAAGGAATCGATGTCCTGGGCCAGGCCATAAAGGTTCGTTCTGCGGCCTCAGGACTCATCTGCGGATTCAATGGATATCCAAAGAAAGAGTGTGGCGTAGAGATTGAAACTCCAGCTGCACTTCTCAAGAAGTAATCTGATCGAATAAAGAGCTCTGACGATGAAACGTTCGCTACACCCGCTCACCATGTGGATCTGGGCGCTGCTGCTGATCACGGCGGTCGTGCTGACAGATACCGCATGGGTTGCGCTCGGTGCAATAGGTGTAGCGACCGTTCTCGTCAGGGTGCGAAGTGATGGCTCGCCTTGGGGCAGAAGTTATTGGATCGCCCTGCGCATTGGCGCTGTCATTCTCGTAATTCGCGCCGTTGTTGGAATTCTTATTGGGGTTCCAATTCCAGGAAGAACTTTGTTTACCGTCCCCATCATCGACCTTCCTTCTTGGATGCCAGGAATTAGATTGGGTGGAGCAGTAACGCTTGAACGTTTGTCATCATCTCTGCACGAAGGCTTAATCATTGCAACTGTGATCGCGCTCTTCGGTGCGGCGACGTCGTTGACAAGCCCGCACAAAGTCCTACGCACTCTGCCATTCTTTATATACGAAATTGGAATCACCCTGGTCATAGCGACCTCTCTCTTTCCACAACTTGCGCAAAGTGCTCGACGTATTCGTTTAGCGCAACAACTGCGAGGCCACGAGAAAGTTTCTTGGCGAGGCCTTGCCATACCGCTCCTCGAAGAATCGCTCTCTAGATCACTGCAACTGGCAGCTTCTATGGACTCTCGCGGATTTGGTGTCAGCAGAAAGCGAAGTCGTTACAGGCCAGAGAAATGGCAGATAAGTGATAGCGCAGTAGTCGCCTTTACTCTCTTGGTCAGTTCAGCGTTGGTGTTGGCATGATTAAGTTTTCAAACGTCTCATTGATCTATCCACATTCAACTAAGACCATCATTGAAGATCTCACTTTTTCCATTCAAGAGGGTGAAATGGTCCTGGTCATGGGCGAAACTGGTTCTGGAAAATCATCACTTTTGCGTTTGATTAATGGCCTAGTTCCCCATCACACCGGCGGCATTTTGGCAGGCGATATCAGCGTTGATGGCATCTCGACCCGTGAAGTAAAGCCCGGTTCTCTTGCGCATATCGTTGGAATCGTTGGCCAAAATCCCCTTAATGGATTTGTCGCCGATATCGTTGAAGAAGAGTTGGCCTTCGGAATGGAAGCTCTTAACTTCCCGCACGATGTCATGCGAAAGCGCGTGGAAGAGGTTCTTGATCTACTCGGCTTGAATGCAGTTCGGCATAGATCTATTGCCACACTCAGCGGAGGCGAACAACAGCGAGTTGCTATTGGCGCAGCTCTTGTTATGCACCCGAAAGTTTTGGTCTTGGACGAACCAACAAGCGCGCTGGACCCAATTGCTGCCGAAGAAGTTCTCTCACTCTTACACCGTCTTGTTCACGATCTCAGCGTCACCGTTGTTATTGCCGAGCATCGCCTGGAACGCGTCATCCAATTTGTAGATCGCATCATTTACATCGAAGGCAATGGCGAGACCTCTATAGGCCCCGCCGAAGAAGTTCTGAGGACTGCTCAATTAGTTCCACCCATTATTCGCTTAGCGCGCGCCCTCAATCTCAGTGAGGTAGGAACCAGCGTCAGAGAAGTTCGTCGCTTAACTGAAGATATTCGCGCGCAAACTTTTGAGATCACAGAACAGTTAGTTGCCAGTTCTGATGTTGTCATCGAAGTAGATGAATTGACGATTAGCTACGGCAATCACCACGCTCTCAAGGGCGTTTCGACCAAGATTTGCGCTGGCGAAATCGTGGCAGTTATGGGGCGCAACGGCGCAGGTAAAAGTTCACTCTTACAAGCGATAGTTGGTTCGCAGCTGGCCACGAAGGGAAGCGTTCGGGTCCACCAAAAGGATCCTGCGCTGTTGAAGGGTGCAGCGCGAAGGCGAAGTATTGGTTACGTTCCTCAAGAGCCGAGTGATTTGCTCTACGCCCAATCTGTGCGCGCTGAATGTGCACAAGCAGATCGCGATAATGAGATTGCAGAGGGATCAACCTTTGCTTTTCTCTCTCGCCTTGTTCCACATATCTCGGAAGAGACCCATCCAAATGATCTCTCTGAGGGTCAACGACTAGCGCTGGTACTTAGCATTGTTCTCTCTGGTAGCCCTGAGCTACTTGTTCTCGATGAACCAACTCGAGGTCTTGATTACCAAGCGAAGAACCTATTTGCCCTTGCCCTGAAAGAGTATGCAAGTACCTTCAATCGTCCAGTTCTGTTGGCAACTCATGATGTCGAGTTGGTGGCAGAGCTCGCGCACCGCGTTCTCTTCTTGGCAGAGGGTGACATCGTCGCCGACGGTTCCACTCTTGATGTACTTCTATCTTCCCCTGCCTTTGCACCACAAGTTGCCAAGGTCATGTCACCCAAGCCGTGGCTTACTGTTTCCGATGTTGTGCAGGCGTTAGAGCAGCAACCATGAACCGCACACCTGCAGCATTTTCATTTCGCGGATTAGCTCTTCCGGCACTCGTGGCCACTAGCGCAATTAGCGCCTTGGGTTTCGTGTGGCCCTTTCTTATCTCAACTCCGCAAGCGCGACCACAATGGCTCTTTGCTCTAGCCATTCCTTGTGCGCTGTTACTTCTCTTTGCGAGCGTCAGTAACAATAAGTTGGATACAAAATCGATTGCACTTCTTGCTGTCTTAGCCGCTGTTATTGCAGCGCTCCGTCCGATGGGCACCGGTGCAGTCGGAATTGAACCGATGTGGTTTGTACTTATCCTCGCCGCCCGCGTCTTTGGTCCATCGTTTGGTTTTCTACTGGGCGCACTTTCGATGGTGCTCTCAGCTTTTCTCACTGGCGGACTCGGTCCTTGGGTTGCCTACCAAGCATTTGCAGCGGGTTGGATTGGACTCGGAATAGGACTCATCCCCCGTAACGTTCGTGGACGTAGTGAACTTGCCTTACTCGCACTTTACGGTGTTGTTGCAGCAGCCTTTTTTGGAATTGCCATGGATCTGCAATTTTGGCCGTGGACGCTAGGAGCCGACACTCAACTTTCTTACCAAGCCGGTGCGCCTATCTCAGAGAATATTGATCGCTTTCTTTCATACCACTTCTTATCAGCGATGGCATGGGATCTTCCTCGCGCGATTTTTACTGCGTCACTGATTGCCATCACCGGCAAACCTATTTTGCATACCTTACGTAGGGCGCATACTCGCGCTGCGTTCTTTACTCCGATTGAATTTGTGAATGCGCAGGCTAGCGAACGTGCGAAGGAAGAAAGGGCAGCGCAGTAATCTTTGCAGCGCATGCTCTTCCGCGTACATCTATCGCTACTTCATTCCCTACTTCATAATCCGGCTCGATTAAGGCCAGTGCAATTCCAACTTTGAGGCTCGGTGAGAAGGTTCCGCTCGTTACCTCACCAATTTCAGCGCCCTGGCTATCAAGAACCTTCATGCCGGCGCGTGGAATACCTCGATCTAAGGAAGTCAACGCCTTCAAGGTGCGAACTTTTCCTGAATCCTTTTGTGCGCGCAGCGCTGCCTGACCAACAAAACCGCTCTTCTTCCAGCCAATTGCCCATCCAGCACTGGCCTGAACAGGTGAAATTTCAAGTGAGAGTTCGTGGCCATGAAGTGGATAGCCCATTTCGGTGCGCAAGGTATCTCGAGCACCTAATCCGCAGACCAGACCGGCAAAAGGATTCATAGCCGCGCAGATCGCATCCCAAACAAGGGCTGCATCTTCAACTTTTG
>CAZSWE010000046.1:5875-7543 GCA_964610715.1 uncultured Candidatus Planktophila sp. | reverse complement strand
CGCGAAGATTGGGATATTCCTTTGAACGCAGCAGCGACTCCAGATTTGGTCTTGCGCTTTACGCGATAACTTACGGAAGATTGCGCGCAATAACGATGCGCTGAATCTGGTTGGTGCCTTCGTAGATCTGTGTCAATTTAGCATCGCGCATCATGCGCTCGACTGGATAATCTGAAACATATCCATATCCACCGAGTATCTGCACAGCATCTGTTGTGACCTTCATGGCAATATCTGTCGCATAAGTCTTGCTAACAGCAGAGAAGAATTTAAGGTCTTTATCTAAGCGCTCACTCTTGGCAGCTGCTGCATATGTAATCTGACGAGCAGTTTCGACTGCGATAGCCATATCTGCCAACATAAATTGCACGCCCTGGAAATCAAATATTTCTTTTCCAAATTGCTTACGCTCATGTGAATACTTCTTGGCGAAATCAAGGGCGCCTTGAGCAATACCTAAAGCTTGTGCCGCAATGGTGATGCGAGTGTGATCAAGGGTATCCATCGCTAAAGCAAAGCCCTTACCTACTTCGCTAATGCGACGATCATCGCCGATTTCAACGTTATCAAAGTAAACCTCACGCGTAGGTGAACCTCTAAAGCCCATCTTCTTCTCGGGCGCACCGAATGAAACTCCTGAATCGGATTTTTCTAAGACGAAGGCTGTAATTCCTTTAGAACCTAAAGATGGATCTGTTTGAGCAATGACTGTATAAAACTCGGATTCTCCTGCATTTGAGATCCACTTCTTGCTTCCGTTAATGACCCAGCCATCGCCTTTACGTTCAGCCTTTGTCTTAAGCGCTGATGCATCAGAGCCCGCCTCTGATTCAGAGAGGCAGTATGAGAAACCTTTTCCTTGTGCCAGCGGGCGGAGCCAACGTTCCTTCTGCTCTTTATTTCCGCTCAAGATAAGTGGTAGCGAGCCCAACTTATTTACTGCAGGTATCAGAGATGCTGATGCACAGACGCGAGCTACTTCTTCGATGATTAAACATGCAGCGAGTGCATCAGCGCCATCGCCACCGAATTCAGTGGGAACGTGTGCGGCAAAGAGACCTGCTTTAACAAGTGCGTTATGTGCTTCTTGTGGGTAGCGATGATCAGCATCAACTGCTTGCGCAAATGGTGCAATCTCTTTTTCAGAGAGAGCGCGCACGCTGCTACGAAGTTCGTTGTATTCAGCAGGAAGAGTAAAGATGTCTTCAAGACTCATGACTTTCCCTCCTTCTGATCGCGTCGTTGCAATTGGCTCAGATAATTATTGTATTGGGCTAACTCATCTGGTTCACCCATGGCGGCCATACGGGCTTCATTACGGTCGATGCGCTTGGTTTCGCGTTTGTCATCGCGCATCCACTGAATAAAGGTGGCAACGAGCGCCAAGATGATTGGAATTTCGCCCATCGCCCAACCAATCGAACCACCAGCGTTCTGGTCGGCAAGTAAATCTGTGAGCCATGGAGTTTGAAGTGAGGCGTAGTAACCACCATCAAGAAGTGTTGATGCTGAGATAAGTGCGATGGAGAAGAAGGCGTGGATGCTCATCGCAGCAAAGAGAACCACGATGCGCACTATGTATGGGATCTTCTTTGGATTTGGATCGATTCCGATGATGACATGGAAGAAGAGGAAGCCCGCCAAGAGGAAGTGAATATTCATAAAGAG
>CAZSWE010000046.1:0-5775 GCA_964610715.1 uncultured Candidatus Planktophila sp. | reverse complement strand
CTTGTTGCAAAATCAATTGCTGAGATTGCCAATGCAAAGGAAATAGTTCTACCTACTGGCCACTTATCTCCGCGCTTAGTGAGAACCACTACGCCCTTGATGTAGAGAGCAACCAATACGATGAGAATTCCCATGATGAGCGCATCTGGCTGATAGAGCAGCAGTAACCGCGCCAAAGTTGGTTCTGCTGGAGTTGCAACACCAACAATAGAAAGCGCTGGAGAAATACTGAGATCGCCTCGTGCCGGTGGTTCGGACTGTGCCAACCAGCTACCGAGGAAGAGAAGAGCTGTCATGATGAAGGCTTCAACGACAACAAAGCGTCCTAATAATTTGATTCCAGTTGAACTACCTTGCGCTAATCCGCGGCGATTGCGATAACCCAAGATGAGCAAGATAAATGTGAGCACAGCTTTCAAAACCACAATGCGTGCATAACCGGATGTCCAAGCATCGACAAAATTCAATCGTGCCCAGGCATTGGTAATTCCACTGATAACAACGGCAATTGCAGTCCATAGCGCCATCTGGCTAAAGCGAGGGAGCGCAAACTTACGATCGCTATCTGGCAGAGCCACGATGGCAAAGATGCCTCCGACCCAGAGCGAAAGCGCCACCACATGCACAACAAGAGAGCCAATCGCTAGCTGGTGTGAGCCACTTGAAGCGCTATGGCTCTGGAAAACTGGGATTACTAGAGTGATAAGTGAGAAGAGCAAGAGAATCGTGGCAGCGAGCACGGTACGCACAAAACGAATTGCGAGTGCAATCACGGCAATCATTATGGTTTGAACACCTAAGTACTGACCAAGATCTACCTGGGTAAGAAAGGAGCGCAAGGTATTGCGCTCGAGCGCATCGGCAAAAGATGTACCAAGAATGTTTGCCAGAGTCAGAAAGATATGAAGAACGCTGGCAACTAACCAAGCGCCTGCAAAGGCAGTTGCACGTTTGCGTACCTTAAGAGCGCCCTCTTGTAGCTTTCCTTGGTTTTCAACTAAGAGAAAAGCCATTGCCAGCAAAGCACCTACAACTGCAAACGCTGCAAGGAAAGATAGGGACTTATTGAGAGTTGCCAGTTCGCTCATCGATCGCGATAAAGCTTTCGGGCATATAGCGATAGCGCAATCGTGACGATGATTGCTGCAGCTAATAGGCCTAAGACAAAGATGGTTGTGCCTAGGTCATTACCCGATGGCGTTGGAGTCATGGATGGTTCAGGCGCTGGGGTGGCAATAACAGTGGGTTCTAAAAAGTTAAATGTGTAACTACCAATGAGAGGAACTTCGTTTTCGGCCAGAAGTGAGTAGTTGACTGTATAGATTCCAGTCTTTACCAACTGCTTGAGCCCGATGACTGCATTAACTCCATCGACCATAAGAGCGCCATCATCTACACGAACGCCAGTTGGATCCGTCACCGAGATTTCATTGCCAGTATCCATTAATGGAAATTCTGTGGTGATTGTTATTGCACTTGGCGCACTTTCAAGAGATGCACCTGGGATCGGAGATGTCGAAACTAAAGTATTTGCAGTTGCTGGAGAAACAGCGAGAAAGAGAAGCCCGACAACAAGTGCAAGTGCGTTGGCCCGCTTCATTTCTTCCTCTTTCTCTTCATCACGTATGCTCAGGAGCACCGTGGATTCGCGCCTATCGTCTCACTTCTTTAGACTTAGGGCTAGATAACCCTTACGAGAAAGGTCACACACTTTGCCTACATACCAATATGCATGCATCGCATGCGACCACGCCTTTGAGGCTTTTCAGTCTTTCTCTGATGCGCCCCTCACCGAATGCCCTGAATGCAAGGGCGAAATTCGTAAGGTCTATTCAACAGTTGGAATTGTCTTTAAGGGATCTGGTTTTTATAAAACAGACTCTGCAGTGAAGCCAGCACCTGCTGCAAAGACTGAAACTTCAAGCAGTTAACTAATCCAAAACGCTAACTAGTCATGGTGCGGGGGTTTATCCCCTTTTATTTCAGCAATTCGCTTAGCATCTTCGCTTTGATCTTCGCGGGGGTCGCGTTCATCTTCAGTTGTTGCAGGAAACACATCGCTCATGCGTGTAATCATCTCACTTTAATTAGAGTCAGATAGACACTTCCACCATAATTGGACCTATGTTTGAGAATCTAGGTCGAGTACTCGTTAATTACCGAAAAGCTGCAGTTGCCCTCTTTGTCATCGGAATTTTGGTAGCTGGCGCTGTCGGTTCGCTCATCTTCTCTCGCCTTGATTCAGGTGGTTACTCAGATCCCAATAGTGATTCATATAAAGTCTACGAATACTTAAGAGATGACTTGAAGGTAGAAGATCCTGCTGTCGTTGTTGTCATCGATGCCGGTGATCGCGATGTGACAGAACCTGCTGTTGCGCAACAGGCGATTGCTCTAGAAAAGAAGATGGCGCAGGAAGAGGGAGTCACAAAAACGCTTTCATTCTGGGGAGCTGGCTCTGATGCCAATCTAAAATCTGCCGATGGTAAGGCTGCTTATGTTTTAGTTTTTGGCAAGGGAGAAGCCTTCTCTGCAGACAGTGAAGATCTTGGAAAACTCTTCCAGGAAAAATACGATGGTGAATTCTCTGGGCTGCGGCTATATGCAGGTGGTGTTGCAGTCGTTGGACATGCAATCACAAAGAAGATTTCTGACGATCTAAAAATCGCCGAAGCAATCTCAATTCCACTTACCTTTATTTTGCTCGCCTTTGTCTTTGGCGCACTAGCCGCATCTGCTATGCCGCTCATCGTTGGAGTATCAGCAATCGTTGGCGCATTCTTTATTCTCTACCTGATCTCTCTCTTCACCGCAGTAAGCGTGTATTCACTAAACCTGACCACAGGTATGGGGCTCGGGTTAGGTATCGACTATGCGCTTCTGATGGTCAATCGATTCCGCGAAGAGCTAAAAAAAGGTAAGAGCGTCGATGAATCGGTAATCACAACGATGGCTACTGCTGGAAAAACAGTCTTCTACTCAGGTCTCACTGTGTTGGTAACAATGGTCTCTCTTACCTTCTTCCCACTTCCATTCTTGAAATCATTCGGTTACGCAGGAGTTTCAGTTGTTGCACTCGCTGTAGTTGGTGCGATCTTTGGTCTGCCACCAATTCTTGCGATGATGGGCAAGCGAATTAATAAAGGCCCGGTTCGTAAATCTGCAATGGAACCTAAAGAAGATGGTCGTTGGGCTGATACTGCTCGCTTTGTTATGCGTCGCCCTGTTCCAATTGTGCTTCTCTCTCTTATCGCACTTGGCATCATGGCCGCTCCTTTACAGAATATTTCTTTCTCTCAAGGTGATTCACGGATGCTTCCGGCATCAAACCCTGCAGCAATTGCTACCGCTCTACAAACTGAGAGATTCCCGGGTCAGACTGGAACTCCCATTGAAATTATTACCTTTGATGGCGCCAATAAAGTCGATGCGCTCAATGACTACGCAAATCGCATCTCACAGGTTGAAGGAATCGTTGGCGTCGTTCCACCTCAAGTAATTGGTGACGATGTGCGAATTGTTGCCTACCAATCTATGTTGCCGCGTACACCAGAGTCACAGAAGCTAATTCATGACCTGCGTGATGTGAAGGCGCCAGCCGGAACACTTATTGGTGGCGTTGCAGCCGATTACACGGATTCACAAGATGGTATTTCGCGCACCTTGCCTTGGGCCTTTGGCTGGATTGCCATCAGCGTCCTGCTTCTCGTCTTCGTCTTCACCGGATCAATCATCTTGCCAATCAAGGCAGTGCTTCTCAACGTTCTTTCGCTCGCCGCCACTATGGGTGTACTTACCTGGGTATTTATCGACGGCAACTTGCAATGGTTGGTTGGTTCATTCACAGTTACCGGAAGCCTGGATACTTCCATCGTTATCTTGATTGCAGTAGTGGTCTTTGGACTATCTATGGACTACGAACTCTTCTTACTCTCTCGTATTCGCGAAGAGCATTTAGAAGGCCGTTCTAATGTTGAATCTGTTGCAACCGGACTACAGCGCTCTGCACGCATTATCACTGCAGCAGCAGTTCTCCTTGCAGTTGTCTTCGCCGCCTTCGTTACAAGTGGAGTGACATCCATTAAGACGATGGGCTTCGGTGTAGCTCTTGCAGTACTCCTTGATGCAACGCTAATTCGTGCACTTCTTGTACCTGCCTTGATGCGCCTGATGGGTGAGCGCAATTGGTGGGCGCCGAAGAGCCTGCAGCGATTTACCTTAAAACACTAGAGTCCTTTAGAATCCTCTAATGGATCTCATCGCTTCCCTGCAATGTGCAGATCAACCTGGCATCGTGCATGCCATGACATCTGCGGTCCTCAATTGCGGTGGCAACATCATCGAGAACCAGCAATTTACCGACACCACAACTAATACCTTTGTGATGCGTACCCGCTTTGAAACTTCGCAAGGGCTAGAGGCAGCACAGGCAAGTCTTAACGACGGTCTCGGCAAGTTCTCACCTGCACTTCATATTCGCCCAACAGCGCAGAAGCCTCGCGCACTAGTTCTAGTTACCAAGGAGAGCCACTGCCTGCGCGACTTGATGTATCTACTTGAACTCGGTGAACTTCCTATCGAAATCCCACTGGTTATTTCAAACCGTGAAGAGCTTAAGTCTCTTGTTGAATCACATGGGATTCCATTCCTTTATCTTCCAGTAACACCAGTTAATAAGGCCGAGCAAGAGAAAGTCATGCTCGCCAAAATCGCAGAACTCAAGATCGACTTCGTAGTTCTAGCTCGCTACATGCAGATTCTTTCTAAAGATTTCTGTGCTGCGATGCCAGGAAAAATCATCAATATTCATCACTCATTCTTGCCCGGGTTTAAAGGTGCCAAGCCTTACCACCAGGCTCATGACCGCGGCGTAAAGATTATTGGCGCAACCGCACATTTTGTTACAGCTGATTTAGATGAAGGTCCAATCATTGAACAAGATGTTGCTCACGTGACTCATTCAGCAACACCTGAAGAGATGATTGCACTTGGCCGCGATATCGAACGCCGCGTTTTAGCACGCGCAGTAAAGCTCTTTGCTGAAGACCGTATCTTTATTGTCGGTCATCGCACCGTTGTCTTTGCCTGATTTTCGCAATCAGCGACAGCAGAGGTAGTCGCAAAAGAGCGTTCTGGCACTTTGGTTAGGTTGTTAATCATAAATGGCATTAATTTATAGCTGATTTTCTTTTGTGGGCTAATGCGAATCTTCAATATTCCAGTGGTGCGATTTTCAATCTTTGAAGAATAGAAGATGAAATTACCTAAGGAATAAGCAACCAACTTATTATTTTCAAGTGTTATTGGTTGCACAGTATGCGTGTGGCTTCCGACGATGATGTCGGCACCTAATGAGAGCCATTTCTTAGCACTGGCAATCTCCCAATCGCGAGTGCAGAAAGATCCTTCTTCACCCCAATGGCTCAGAATGATGAGCACATCACTGAGCTCACGCAGATGGGTTATGGCGTTCTCTGTTGAAAGGGCATCGTAACCATCGGTTATTCCTGGCTTATCTTTCTTAGCTATCGAATCGGGGCCGCCGTTGACCTTTGCAAAGCCAAGTACTCCGATGCGCATGCCTCTGACTTTGTACACCCGGCCGTGATAAGCGCTCTCACTATTTTTACCGCCACCAACATAACTAATTTCGGCCGCCTTAAGGCTTTGCAAGGTATCCATAAATCCTGGAAGCCCATAGTCATAGCTGTGGTTGTTGGCAACTGTTGCAATGTTAAAGCCAATCTCTTTAAGAGCTTTTAGGAAAGCAAGATC
>CAZSWE010000045.1:0-7714 GCA_964610715.1 uncultured Candidatus Planktophila sp. | reverse complement strand
CTCTTGCGAGATCAGACCTGCGGTCTTTGGTTATGGCCCTAGGTTACGCGGGGGCTGGGGCGAGGGTCAAATTGAGCGTGAAATGCGGCTAGCTCGCCGAACAGCCAGGGTCGAGACCATAATCGAAATAATCACGGAGAGTAGAACACCAGTGAACTGCACTTTGGATAGAACGTTTGCTGCAAGCGCCGCTGAACCGAGTACGAATGAGAACTCGCCTACTTGGCTTAAACCAACCGATAACTGACCCGCGCTATCACCAATTTTCCCAAACCTTGAAAAGAGAAAGGCGGGAAGAGTTTTAATCAGCACCATCGCACTCAGAATTACTGCTGTGAAAGGAAGCGCTTCAATAATCAAATCTGGCTGCACCAAACTACCAATTACAACAAAGAAGAGAACTTGGAAGAGATCTCTGAAAGGTAGAACGGCTTTACGAACTTCATCGGTGTCACTCGACTGATTGATTGCTAAACCTGCAACGAAGCTTGCCAGCGCCATCGGAATGTCAAAGAGAACTGTGCCAAGAGCTGCGATGGAGAGACCGAATGCTACGGAGTAGATAAGAAATAGATCGTTCTCCCAACGAATCAATCGCAATAAGAATGGCAATAACTTAGAGGCGATTATCGCAAGGACGGTAAAACCGATTAGGCCCAGCACTGCCGAGAGAGGACTTTCACTTCCCTTGCCCAACAATGCAATGATCAACGCGCCAAGAGCTACTCCAGTAATATCCTGCAGAACACTCCAACCAAGTAGCGCATCTTCAGTAGCAACGCTAGTCGTACGGCGTCGACTTCTAGTTATATTCACGATAACCACACTTGATGACATAGCAACTGATAGACCCATCAAAGCTGCACCGTAGAGCGGAATGCCCAGCGCAAGAAAGAGTGGTGTGCCAAGTGCTGTTCCTAAAATTACCTGCAGTGGTGATGCCCAGATGAGGGCACCTTGTTCCTTTTTGATTCTTCGTAAATCAATTTCAATTCCTACTTCAAAGAGAAGAAGGACAACCCCGATATCGGCCAGTAAGGCAATTTGATTACTATCCGCGACAAGACCTGGTGTGAATGGCGAGACCATCAATCCTGTCAGCAAGTAACCAACAATCGCAGGTAGGCCAATTCGACGGGCTGCTAAACCACTTGTTGCAGCTACAAGTAAAACGGCGCCAACATTGAGTACAAGTGGAGCTGTCTCAACTACCGATGCCATGGCTGAAGCATATGGAAAAAGCCCCTCCCGAAGGAGGGGCTTTTCACGTGAGAAGAGTTAGTTTGCTGCTGGTTCGCGTGTGAGGTTTGGATCTACAGCGATTCCAGGTCCCATTGATGATGAGACGACAGCCTTCTGAATGTAGCGACCCTTTGAAGAGTTTGGCTTCACACGAAGAACTTCTTCAACTGCTGCTGCATAGTTATCTGCGAGTTGATCTGCAGTAAATGATGCCTTGCCGATGATGAAGTGAAGGTTTGAGTTCTTATCAACGCGGAATTCAATCTTTCCGCCCTTGATTTCATTAACTGCCTTAGTGACATCTGTTGTCACTGTTCCAGTCTTTGGGTTTGGCATCAATCCACGTGTTCCGAGGACCTTACCGAGACGACCAACCTTGGCCATCAAATCTGGTGTTGCAACAACTGCATCGAAGTCGAGGCGACCCTTTGAAACTTCGTCGATGAGTTCATCTCCACCAACGATATCTGCGCCAGCTGCGCGAGCTTCTTCAGCGCGCTCTCCGTTAGCAAATACCAATACGCGAGCAGTCTTACCTGTTCCGTGTGGCAAGTTCACTGTTGAACGGATTGCTTGGTCGGCCTTCTTTGGGTCAACGCCAAGAACGAGCGCAACTTCAATAGTTGAGTCGTACTTAGTTGTTGTTGTCTCTTTGGCAAGCGTTACTGCCTGAAGAGGTGTGTAGAGGTGGTCCTTAATGACCTTCGCTGCTACTTCTGTGTACTTCTTTGAGCGCTTCATTTCTTCCTTCTTCCTCTACCGGAGTAGAGCTTGGGGCTGTGGTTAGCGAACCAGCGCGGTTCTCCCACATCTTGACGTCACCGTGACGCCAAGAAATTTACTTATGAGACTGTGATTCCCATTGAGCGAGCTGTACCTGCGATGATCTTTGCTGCTGCATCGATATCGTTTGCATTGAGGTCAGACATCTTTGTTGTTGCGATTTCCTTGACCTGAGCCATTGAAATGTTGGCAACCTTGTTCTTGTGAGGGATAGCCGAACCCTTTTCGATTCCAGCAGCCTTCAAGATAAGACGTGACGCTGGAGGAGTCTTTGTAATGAAGTCGAATGAACGATCTTCATAAACAGTGATCTCCACAGGGATGATCTGGCCCTTTTGTGATTCGGTCGCAGCGTTATATGCCTTGACGAATTCCATGATGTTGACACCATGCTGACCAAGCGCTGGACCTACTGGTGGCGCAGGTGTTGCTGCTCCAGCCTGGATCTGCAACTTAATGAATCCGGTGACCTTCTTCTTTGGTGCCATTTCTCTTCTCTTTTCTTGGTTTCGTTCTTAAAGCTTCTGAACTTGGTTAAATGAAAGCTCGACCGGAGTTTCGCGGCCGAAGATAGAGACCAATACCTTGAGCTTTGCCTGCTCTGGCATGATCTCTGAAATTGATGCAGGAAGCGTTGCGAATGGGCCATCCATAACGGTGACTGATTCGCCAACTTCGAAATCAACAAACTTAATATCGGCCTTGTCAGCCTTCTTCTGTGGACGTGGAGCGAGAATCTTCTCTACATCATCCATGCTGAGTGGACTTGGGTTGTGTGCATTTCCAACGAAGCCTGTGACTCCTGGAGTATTGCGAACAACAGACCAAGATTCATCGGTGAGGTCCATACGAACGAGAACGTAACCTGGGTAGATATTGCGCTTAACCATCTTGCGAGCGCCGTTCTTGATTTCCATGACTTCTTCTTCAGGAACTTCAATCTGGAAAATGTAATCTTCCATGTTCAGTGACTGAATTCGGTTGGCAAGGTTGCCCTTAACCTTCTTCTCGTAACCTGCATAAGAGTGGACTACAAACCAATCTCCGATTGCAGCGCGAAGGGTGCGACGGAACTCAGCGTTTGGGTCATTCTCATCAGATTCAATATCGCCATCTTCATCGCTGGCTAGAGCGAGATCATCGACAGCAACTTCTACGACAGGAGTCTCCAAAACTTCTGGCGTAGGTGATGAAATTTCTTCTGCGTTGGCAGCAAGGGCTGCTTCGAACGCATCTGGCTTTGGCGTGGTCTCTTCAGTCATATCCATTAACCAAATACCCAGAAGACGACTTTGGTAAGTACCAAGTCAATAACTGAAACAACGGCGATGACGAAGGTTACGAAGACGAGAACTACAGCTGTATAGGTGGTCAACATATTTCGTGTTGGCCATACAACTTTCTTGAGTTCGCTCAATACTTGGCGATAGAAAAGTCCAACGCGCGCGAAAATCCCGAGCTTCTCCTCGGTAACTTCAACTGCATCAGTCATGTTGCGTTCCTTCTCTTTCGTCGTTCATTCGGTAGTGCGTCTTGCAGGGCAGGAGGGACTCGAACCCCCAACCGGCCGCTTTGGAGACGGCAACTCTGGCCAATTGAGCTACTGCCCTTCGCGAAAATTTTCGGGCGCGCCAAGGCGAGCCAAAATCTGATCGTGAGCGTCGAAGTGTAAGGGCAGGGGGCTCACAGAGTAAAACTGGGTGCTGAGGGCCACTCATTCTGAGCGCGCAACCCCACCCATCGATAGTGCAGACTTCCCCCATGAGCAGAATCTCCGCACGAATCGCAGCAATCGCAGAATCAGCCACTTTGGCAGTCGATGCAAAGGCAAAGGCGCTCAAAGCAGCTGGACGACCAGTTATTGGCTTCGGCGCCGGAGAGCCAGATTTCCCAACACCTGATTACATCGTTGATGCAGCAGTTGCTGCTTCTAAAGTTGTTGCAAATCATCGCTACACACCAGCAGCTGGATTACCAGAGTTGCGTGAAGCGATCGTTGCAAAGACAAAGCGTGATTCCAATTACGAGATTGCAGTAGATCAAGTTCTTGTTACCAACGGTGGCAAGCAAGCTGTCTATCAAGCATTTGCATCCATTATTGATCCAGGTGATGAAGTTCTTCTTCCTTCACCGTTTTGGACTACATACCCCGAAGCAATCAAACTTGCAGGCGGAAAGAGCGTAGAAGTATTTGCTGATGAAACCCAAAATTATCTAGTCACTGTCGAACAACTTGAGGCAGCGCGTACTCCAAAGACAAAGGCGTTGCTCTTCTGTTCACCATCTAACCCAACTGGTTCTGTCTACACCTCTGAACAATCGAAGGCGATTGCTGAATGGGCGCTCAAGAACAACATCTGGGTAATCTGTGATGAAATCTATGAGCACCTTCTTTATGACGGCGCTACTGCCCCATCACTTCCAGTTCTAGTTCCTGGCCTTGCAGATACCTGCATCATTATTAACGGAGTTGCCAAAACTTATGCAATGACAGGTTGGCGCGTGGGCTGGATGATCGGACCAAAGGATGTCATCAAGGCTGCGACAAACTTGCAGTCACACTTGACATCAAATGTGTCTAACGTTTCACAGCGCGCAGCAATTGCCGCACTGACCGGAAATCTTGATGCAGTCCACAAGATGGGTGAAGCTTTTAACCGTCGCCGTAAGTTAATCGTTGGCATGCTCAATGAGATTCCAGGATTTGAATGTCCTACCCCTCAAGGTGCTTTCTATGTCTATCCATCAGTTAAGGGCGTACTTGGCAAGACAATTCGCGGCAAGACTCCACAAACTTCCGCCGAACTTGCGACCTTAATCCTTGAAGAAGTTGAAGTTGCTGCTGTACCAGGTGAAGCCTTTGGCCCATCAGGTTATCTACGCTTTTCATACGCCACTAGCGATGAAGATATCGTCGAAGGTATCGGGCGTATCAAAAAGTTACTTACAGAGTAATACCAATCAGATTTACCTCTGCCTCTAAAGTAATTCCAAACTTCTCGTAGACCGCGCGCTGTGCGCTCTTTGCCAGCTCTGCAATATCTGATGCAGTTGCATCTCCTGAGTTTGTGAGCGCCAAGACATGCTTTGAAGATACGCGCGCGCCACCGTAAGCATCTCCTTTATGAATTCCAGAGTTTTCAATCAGCCAAGCAGCGCTGGTTTTCACGCGACCATCTGAAGTTGGCCAACGTGGTGCATCACCAGGCAACTGCGCTGATACCTCTGTAGAAATAATTGGATTGGTAAAGAAAGATCCTGCTGACCAGGAATCCTTATCGTCAGGGTTGAGCAACATACCTTTCTGTTCACGGAGCTCAAGGACAGCTTTGCGGGTAGCGATGACGCTTGCCTTCTCGCCAACTGAAATTCCTAACTTGGCAGCAAGTTCAGAGTAAGTAATGGGGGTAGTGAATTCACCTTCACGTAAGTTAAATTGCACATCAAGGACCACATAGCGACCAGGGTGGGATTTAAAGTGCGAATTGCGATATTCAAATTCGCACTCTTTATTGGTAAAGGTTTTGATTGCCTTCTTCTGGCGGTCATATGTGCGCACACGGGTAATGAACTCTGCTACTTCGTGGCCATAGGCGCCGATATTTTGAATAGGTGCAGCGCCCACTGTTCCGGGAATTCCACTCAAAGTTTCAAGTCCGGCAAAGCCACGGTCAATAGTTGTTGCAACAAACTCATCCCAATCTTCTCCAGCGCCGATCGTGAGCGTTGCTCCGCTGCAAGCATCAATTTCTGCATGAAGTGAGTGATTGGTAATTCGGATAACAACTCCGGCAAATCCGCTATCTGCGATTAACAGGTTGGTGCCGCCGCCCATAATCAAGATTGGGGCATCTCCTGCAGCTTCAATAGCCGCAATGATTTCGCTTTCAGTTCCAACTTCTACAAATTTCTGCGCAGGTCCGCCCACACGTAAAGAGGTGTAGTCGCGCAGTTCAGCCATGTTCTAAGGCTACCTGCGCGGACTCAATATTGCAGTCTTGCCCCTAAAGCGCTCCAGGATTCGGTCGTAATTCTTCTTAGATTGCAGCTCGCGAAACTCTTCTTCGGTGTCGTAGTAACCATGATGACGATCTTGTTCAAGTGGAAGATCCATCTGCAAAAGCCGGCCTTGTCCGTGGCGCAAATTAAGTGAGAATTCAATATCAGCGTTGCGGTAGTAGATGGCACGATTACTAAATCCCTTTGCTCCCAGAGCATCTTCACGGTGAACTGCAAAGAAGTAACTAAACAAGACATCAACTTCGCCTGCACCCTTATCGTCAATGCTGCGCCAGTCATCCTCCAGATTAACTAGACCTCCACGCCAGCCAACGGCTACGTATTCACGCTTCTTGAGTTCTGCCAGCACAGGGGTAATTGCATCTCCAATAAATCGAGTGGAAGGGTCCATAATCACGACAAATTCGCTAGTGATATTTCGTAGTAGAGCATTGGCGCATTCGCCCCAGCCCAAGCTTTCAGTCAGATGGACTAAAGATGTGCGTGCGTCGAGTTGATCAACCAAAATTCCAGGATCGCCGATAACTAGAACTGCGATAGCGCACTGGCTATGTTCTTTAATCGATTTGATCGTTGTGACAGCATCTTCATGGAAGCCATCGACAATCATGGCTACCGTAATCTCATATTTGCCTGAATTAATTGGGCGAACATCTCTTGTTGATTCGTAGCTTGGAAAGCGCTTCTTAGGGCGTAGCTCATATCCCCCAGTCACATCAACGACTTCGAATCCCTGTGCGGCAATTTCATCTCGTAGTTGATCAGAGAGTGCGAAGTTCTTCTCTGCACGTGCGGCTTGCCTTGCTCGCGCTAGCTCGTGAACTGATTCAGGAGCACTCACTGCAGAACTACCGCTTTAGCCATGCCAAGAACCTTTACGCCAGCAGAAGTAGCGCTCAAAGTAAGTGAAATCTTGCCATCTACAATTTCAGCAACTGTGGCAGTAACTGTCAGGTCAACTTTTTCATCTGCCGGAACAATTACGGGCTTGGTAAAGCGAGCGCCGAATTCAACGACCTTGGCAGAACCACCAGCAAAATCTGAAACATATTTACCAACGAGCGCCATAGTCAGCATGCCGTGCGCAATCACATTGGGAAGCCCCACGGATACCGCAAACTCTTCATTCTGGTGGATTGGGTTCTGGTCTCCTGATGCATCGGCATAACGCTTGAGCAAATCTCGATCGAGGTAGAAAACCTTCTCAGGTAAGTTGGCGCCAACTTCAATCATGCGCGCACCACCAAAGTTGACCAAGCAGAAACGACTAGCTTGTTATCGCGATGTAGGTCAGAGCGAACCGTGACAATCTCATTGCCGGCGGCAACGCGATAGTTTTCGATAGTTGCGTTACACGTGAGCTCATCGCCTGGCTTAACAGGTGAAAAGATTTCAAACTTCTGGTCACCATGCACAAGGCGAGACCAATCAAGGCCAATCTCAGGGCGGGTCAAAATCTCTTCAAATTGGGTAAGGGTTATTCGAATCGTAAATGTTGGCGGTGCGATAGTTGTATCGCTCTCGCCGATAACGGCGCAGAAGGAATCTACTTCAGATTGTGAAACGGTAATTGAATCTGTACCAGCGAAGGTACTCCCGACCGAATCGGGGTTCAGCATTAGCGAGTTTCGCGGTGAAGAGTTGAAGACTTGCAACGTGGACAGAACTT
>CAZSWE010000044.1:0-8253 GCA_964610715.1 uncultured Candidatus Planktophila sp. | reverse complement strand
GAATTTGAGCAGATGGAGATGGAGTTCTTCGTAGTGCCTGGCACTGATGAAGAGTGGCATCAATACTGGATCGATACACGTCTTGCTTGGTATATCGATTTGGGCATCAATCCAGATCGTCTCCGTATTTATGATCACCCGAAAGAGAAGTTGTCGCACTATTCAAAGCGCACAGCAGATATCGAATACAAGTTTGAATTTGCTGGAACTGAATGGGGCGAGCTCGAAGGTATCGCTAACCGTACCGACTTTGACCTTAAGGCTCACTCAGCTGCCTCGGGTAAAGATCTTTCATACTTTGATCAAGAGAAGAACGAACGTTGGACTCCATTTGTCATCGAACCTGCAGCTGGCGTTGATCGTTGCACGCTGACATTTATGATGGATGCATATACCGAAGATGAAGCGCCAAATTCCAAGGGCGAGATGGAAAAGCGCGCAGTGATGAAGCTCGATCACCGTCTAGCTCCGGTAAAGGCTGCAGTTCTTCCACTTTCTCGTAATGCAGACCTTTCACCAAAGGCCCGTGATTTGGCAGCTCAGCTTCGTAAGAATTGGAATATTGATTTCGATGATTCAGGTGCTATCGGTCGTCGCTATCGTCGCCAAGATGAAATCGGTACTCCGTACTGCATCACCGTCGACTTTGAATCCCTCGAAGATCAAGCAGTCACTATTCGTGATCGTGACACAATGGCGCAAGAGCGAATTGCACTTGATCAAGTAGAAGCATGGTTAGCACCACGTCTACTCGGCTGCTAGATCCACTTTCACTCCCGCTTAAAGATGGAGTTCATTTAGTAGATCCACCAGTTGTCCTCGCACCAATGGCTGGAATCACCAACTCTGCCTTTCGCATGCTCTGCCGCGAACAAGGGGCCGGACTCTTTGTCTCTGAGATGGTGACTGCGCGCGCTCTGCTAGAACGTATCCCTGAAACGTTGCGCATGATTGAACCAGGCGAAGGTGAGTGGCCGCGCTCTGTGCAGTTATATAGCGTGGATCCGCATCACATGGGAGAAGCGGTCAAGATGATTGGCCGCGAAAATTTAGCAGACCATATCGATATGAACTTTGGTTGTCCTGTACCAAAAGTTACGCGCAAAGGTGGAGGCGCAGCCCTTCCTTTTAAGCGCAACTTATTCCGTGAAATTGTTAAGGCGGCAGTTGATAACGCGAAGCCATATGGAATTCCTGTCACAGTAAAGATGCGCATAGGTATCGATACCGATCACCACACATATTTGGAAGCTGCTAAATCCGCCGCCGACCTAGGCGTTGCCTGGGTTGCGCTGCATGCGCGCACCGCGCAGCAGATGTATGAAGGCCAAGCAGATTGGTCTGCCATTAAAAACTTAGTTGAACATTTGAAGCCAACCGGTGTTCCAGTGTTGGGCAATGGTGATATCTGGTCAGGCGCTGATGGTGTGCGCATGGTTACAGAGACTGGCTGCGCCGGCGTTGTTGTAGGGCGCGGTTGTCTAGGCAGGCCTTGGTTATTTGCTGATTTGGTTGAATCTTTTAATGGGGGCGAGAAGAAAGTTCTGCCTTCTCTGCACCAAGTGAGTGAAGTGATGTATCGCCATGGCGAACTCATCGTTGATTACTTTGAATCTGAAGATCGCGGTTGCCGCGATTTACGTAAACATATGGCCTGGTATCTCAAAGGATTCCGCGTGCATTCAGAGCTGCGCCGCCAATTTGGAATGGTGGGATCTCTTAACGAACTACGTACGCTGCTCAACCAATTAGATGATCAGCCATACCCAGTTGATGTTGCCGAAAAGCCTCGTGGCCGAACAAGTAGCGGCCGTCCACCAACTCTCCCAGATGGTTGGCTCAATGATCCTGATGAGATGATCCATCTCGACGCTGAAGATATGTTCTCGGGCGGATAATGTTTAAACTCATACGTCGCGTGATTTCGCTGATTTTAGCTATCGTCATAATCGTTCCAGGGTATGCGCTCTTCATTACCTGGAAGAGCGCGCATCACCCACCGTTTCGAAACTCTGCCGATGTGATTGTTGTCCCGGGGGCAGCGCAACTCAATGGCGCACCTGGTGAAGTTCTCTTGGCTCGGTTAGAGGAGGCGAAGCAGTTACGCGATAAAGGTTATGCGCCTCTCATTATTACTGTTGGCGCCGGCGCACCAGGAGATCGCACAACTGAAGCAGCCGCCGGAAAGTTATGGTTATCACGTCACGGTGTTCCAAAGGCCAAAATTATTTCGCTACCTGTAGGTCGCGATACCTTTACGCAAACTAAGGCATACATCGCAGAGATGAAGAAACGCAATGTTTATAACGTCATCATCGCAACAGATGCGTATCACTGTGGTCGATCGATGCGAATGGCCAATGATTTAGGCGCTATCGCAACCTGTTCGCCGGCAAAGACGGGCCCCAATACTCTTGAAAAATCTCGCACTCGCTACTTAATTCGTGAATCAGGCGCTTACCTTGCCTACATCACCTTAGGTAGACGAGGCATTCATATCAGCGACCATCTGACTAATGGCGGGCTTGTAAGGTATGTGTATGACCGAGTTAGTTAAGGGATATAGCGCGCAAGATCAAGAGCGCTTTCTTGATGAACCGGCAAAACGTCCCGGACGCACAGAGTTTGTACGAGATCGCGCCCGCGTTATTCACTCTGCGGCTCTTCGTCGCTTGGCGGCAAAGACTCAAGTTGCTGTTCCTTGGGAGAATGATTTTCAACGAACCCGTCTTTCGCATTCACTGGAATGTGCGCAGATTGGTCGCGAGCTAGGTGAATCACTGGGCGCAGATCCTGATCTTTTGGAAACTGCTTGTCTATCGCACGATATGGGCCATCCACCCTTTGGCCATAATGGTGAAGAAGCACTCGCCATTGTTGCTGAACCTTGTGGCGGCTTTGAAGGCAATGCGCAATCTTTCCGTTTACTTACTCGCATTGAAGCCAAGACTGTTGATGCAGATGGCCGCAGCCTTGGCCTTAACTTAACGCGTGCATCTTTAGATGCTGCAACGAAATATCCATGGCCGCGCTCAGAAAATCCTCGCAAGTTTGGCGTCTATAACGATGATGTTGAGATTTTTAAGTGGGTTCGTGCAGGTACACCTGCTGGACGTAAATGTATTGAGGCGCAGATTATGGATTGGTCAGATGACTGCGCTTACTCAGTTCATGATTTAGAGGATGCCATCTTTGCTGGCCAGATAACAGTAAAGAGCTTTGATACAGATTTCGATGTGCTCTATGCCGAAATGGTCAGCGGCTACGGATCTGATGCCACTAAAGATGAGGTTGCAGCAGCGTTAACGCGCCTGCAACAACTCTCTTGTTGGCCTAGCAACTTTGATCGCACTCACCGTTCGCTGGCTCGCTTGAAAGATTCCACATCGCAGTTGATTGGCCGATTTGTTTTGGCTGCAGAAATCGAAACTCGCAAAGTTCATGGAGACGGCCCACTTACTCGTTACAACGCAAATCTTGAGATTCCACGCGAGCAGAAGATTGAAGTTGATTTCCTCAAGTCAGTTGCAGGGCACTACCTCATCAACGCCGCTGCATCACAAGAGCGTTATGCCAAGCAGCAGACTGTTATTCATGAACTAGTCGAGATGCTCTATAGCGCAGCCCCAGCAGAGCTTGATCCCATCTTTGAAGATGATTGGAAGCGTGCCACCACTGACTCTGAGAAGTTGCGCGTAGTGATTGACCAAATTGCCAGCCTGACAGACCCTGGTGCATATGCGCTCCATGCGCACCTTTCGAAGCGTCGCTAAGGTAGGAACATGAGCGGTCGCATTAAGGCAGATGACATTGTCTATGTCCGCGAGCATGCCCATATTGATGAAGTAGTAACTGCAGCAGGCGTTGCTCTAAAAAATGCAGGCGGGGGACAGAAGAAGGGCTTGTGTCCTTTCCATGATGAGAAATCTCCTTCATTTCATGTGACTCCATCAAAGAATTACTACCACTGCTTTGGCTGTGGCGTTGGCGGCGATGTCATCGACTTTATGATGAAGACTGATCACTTGAGCTTTACTGAAACTATTGAACGTTTGGCATCGCAAATTGGCTACACGTTACGTTATGAAGAAGGCGGCCCAACTCAGCCAACATCGCAACGCTCTCGTTTATATGCAGCCCACGTAGAAGCCGCTAAGTTCTATCGCGAACTCCTGAATACATCTCCTGACGCAGCCCATGCGCGCGATTTACTCACTAAGCGCGGTTTCGATAAGGCAGCATGTGACACCTTCGCAGTTGGCTATGCACCTAACTCTTGGGATAGCTTGACTAAACATCTACGAGCTGCCGGATTTACTATTGAAGAGTTAGAAGAGGCTGGGCTATCAAAGATGGGCGATCGTGGCCCTATCGATAAGTTCCGCAATCGCATCATGTGGCCAATCAAAGATATCTCTGGAGATATTGTCGGCTTCGGCGCGAGAAAGCTTGCCAGCGATGAAGAAGATCAGGGCCCTAAGTATTTAAATACCTCAGAAACGCCTATCTACAAGAAGTCACAGGTGCTCTACGGCCTTGATATGGCGAAGAAGGATATTGCTAAGAATCGACAGGTAGTCGTCGTCGAGGGCTATACCGATGTGATGGCCTGTCATTTAGCTGGCATTACAACTGCTGTTGCAACGTGTGGAACTGCTTTTGGTGATGATCACATCCGCATTATTCGCAGATTGCTGATGGATGCCGATACCTTCCGCGGCGAAGTTATCTTCACCTTCGATGGCGATGCTGCCGGTCAAAAGGCTGCGATGAAGGCCTTCGGTGATGACCAGAAGTTTGTTACCCAGACATTTGTTGCTGTTGAACCTGATGGTCTTGATCCTTGCGACTTGCGTCAACATAAGGGCGATCTTGCGCTTCGCGATCTGATTGCAAAGCGCGTTCCACTCTTTGAGTTTGCGATTCGTACAGAGCTTAAGAAACATAATTTAGATACCGCTGAAGGGCGGGTGAATGCGCTTAACACCGCAGCGCCTCTTGTTGCAGCTATTCGCGATAAATCGCTACGACCTGAATATATAAAGTCTCTTGCCGGTTGGCTAGGCACAGAGATGGAGGTTGTTACAGCTGCAGTTAATGTTGCGCTCAAGAAGGTAACTACACAACAACCTGCCGCGGTGCAATCAGGAAGCGATGATTCATGGCGTCCAAACCCAACAGAACCAACCTTGATGCTTGAGCGAGAAGTGCTCAAGGCAAAGTTACAAATGCCAGGGCTCATGACCGAATGGAAGACTATTGAAGATGAGGCCTTTACTCATCCGGCTTATCGCGAACTTCGTCGCATTATTGACTCCTTCGGAACAGGACCGATTCAACTAGAGAACGTAACGGACGAAAGAATGCGCCAACTCTTTACCGAACTTTCCGTAGAACCCGTGCGCACAGATGGCGCCGTCTCTGAGAAATATGTTTCTAGTATCGTCGCGCGAATACGCGAGGTATTGGTAAGTCGCAAGATTGCAGATTTAAAGTCGAGTCTGCAACGGTTAAATCCCGTTGAAAACGAGGCTCAATACAATGAAGCGTTTGCGCAATTAGTCGCCCTCGAAACACAGAAGCGCGGCCTTCACGAACTCTCGATCGGCTCGCTGTAATCGGCAGTAAATTCCTTGATTTTGGCAGGCGTTAGCCCCTGCGGTAGAGTTCGTCTCTCATTCCCTGATAGCTCAACGGCAGAGCAGTCGACTGTTAATCGACAGGTTCTTGGTTCGAATCCAAGTCAGGGAGCCACAGAATAGGCTTAAGTAAGAAGTTAAGGTTCCTCTGAAACTTCCAACAGGAAATCCTCAGGAAAGTTAGGCATTATCAACCTCATGAAGATGAAGTTCTCACTCCGTAGCAAGGTCGCCGCTGCATTCATCGCAGGGGCAGTTGCAGCAGGATCAATTGCAACCGCCGCCATTACACAACCGACAGGTGCGGTAAAGGCATGCGCGGATAACCGCACAGGAGCACTCTTTCTCTCCAGCACCGGCACTTGCTCAAGTGGGCGCACGCTGATTGAAATCGGTGGAAACGCCATGAATACAAAGGCGATTTCTTCTCTAGTTACACCTTCGGTTGTCTCTATCGCCGTTACTACCTCTAGTGGTGGTGGCTCTGGCTCTGGTTCTGTTTATCGATCAAGTGCTTCATCTAGTTTTATTATCACCAATAACCATGTCATTGAGTCTGCAGCTTCATCTGGAACAATCATGGTTGAACTAACAAATGGTGATCAATTACCAGCAAAGATTGTTGGACGCGATCCAGGCTATGACTTGGCTGTTCTACAGGTTCAGAAGGGAAATCTTCCCGTCATTGCCCTGGGTGATTCCGCTAAAGTCAGCGTTGGAGATCCAGTATTAGCAATTGGTTCACCGCTTGGACTAGCTAGCACCGTAACAAGTGGAATTATTTCAGCGCTCAATCGTCCTGTTTCGACAGGTAACGGTGATGCACAGTCATACGTAAATGCAATTCAGACAGATGCTGCCATCAACCCTGGTAACTCAGGCGGTGCGCTAGTTGATGCACAAGGGCGCATCATTGGAGTCAACTCCGCAATTGCAACACTTTCATCTGGTGGTGTTGGTGGAAATATTGGACTTGGCTTCTCAATACCAATTAATGAAGCTAAGCGCGTCATTGACGAAATTATCTCGACCGGAAAATCAACTCGTCCGGTTCTTGGCGTCTTCTTTGACAATACCTACACCGGAGTGGGTGCGCGTATTGCACGTTTGAGTCCAAATGAAGGAGCCGATAAAGCGGGAATCCCAGTCGGGTCAATCATAAAAACTATCGATGGCGCGAAGATCACCAACACTGATGTTGCGATTGTCCGAATTCGTTCCTATTTACCAGGTGCAACAGTTTCGGTAGTTGTTGAGCTTCCCACCGGAGGAAATCGCACATTCCGAGTGGTTCTAGGTTCGGCTCCTTCGCTCTAACGAGAGCGCAAGAAGCGGGTATCTTTCACCCATGGCACTTTTCACAATGCAGGTATCCCTTCCAGATCGTCCCGGTTCACTCGGCATGCTCGCATCCGCAATTGGATCAGCAGGTGCTGATATTCGTGGAGTTGAAGTTCTCAAGACTGTTGATGGCGTGGGATATGACCAGATCATTGTGGCTGTGCCGGGCACAGATGCATCAGATTTAGTAGAGATTCTGAATTCAATCGGGGGAGTAGAAGTTCTCTCGATTGCAGCAATTAACAACGGCTAGCGCTAGCTCCGGCACTTGGAAGCGATGTAAAGAATCTCGGCCTCTTAAAGCGTTTTGCTTCAAAGGCAGATGTCACTGCACTCTTCACCTTTTCAATATCCTCTTGTTTTACAAGTGCGATAGCGCTGCCACCGAATCCTCCACCCACCATGCGAGAACCAAGTGCTCCAGCAGCGAGCGATGCATCAACGGCAACGTTGAGTTCAGGGCAAGAGACTGCATAATCATCGCGGAGTGAGTTATGAGATTCGTTGATGAGTTTGCCGAGAGTGACGAAATCAGAGGCACGTAGCGCCTTTACTGCATCCATCACGCGAGCGATTTCAGTAACTGCATGGCGCGCTCGAATAAATTCTGTTTCGGTAATTTGGCTTCGCGCAGATTCAAGAGCTTCCAGGGTTAAGTGGCGCATAGAAGGAATCTGAAGTTTGGCAACAACAGAGTCACAATCAGCGCGACGTTCGGCATAACCACCATCAACCAATGCGTGGTGCGCTTGGGTGTCGATGATGAGAAGTTCAAGGCCGCTTGAGGCCACATCAAAGGGAATGGATTCTGTTGTCAGGTCGCGGCAATCAAGTAATAGCGCAGAACCTACTTGGCCCATCAGCGACACTGATTGATCCATGATGCCGCAAGGCATACCAACATAATCATTCTCTGCCTTTTGGGTTGCGCGCGCTAAATCAGGTAGCGAGATATCGAGCCAGAAGAGCTCGTTGAGTGCGACTGCGACAGAACATTCGAGCGCTGCAGAGGAAGAAAGACCGGCGCCGGCAGGAACTGTGCCATCAACCAAGATATCTACTCCTTGAGTAACCCCTAGGGACCAGATAACTCCAAGTACATACTTTTCCCAATCACCTTTGCTGCCAGGTTTTACATCGTTGATATCGATAGTAAAGATGCGCTCTCGCCTCTGGTGAGAAGCAATACGCACAAGTCCATCGGCTCGCGCAGCAATTGCCGCATACGTTCTATCGGCAATGGCAAAGGGGAGTACAAAACCTTCACTGTAAT
>CAZSWE010000043.1:0-8288 GCA_964610715.1 uncultured Candidatus Planktophila sp. | reverse complement strand
AAGAAAGTCTTTACTCAAGCAGGTTTTAACAACCTCATTACTGTTGACGAGCAGTGCACGCCGGATCCAGATTTTCCAACCGTTGCTTTTCCGAATCCTGAAGAACCAGGTGCAATTGACTTGGCCCTTGCTAAAGCGCGGGAAGTAGATGCAGATCTCGTTATTGCCAATGATCCTGATGCCGACCGATGCGCTGCTGCAATTAACGACCCAGTCGTGGGCTGGCGGATGCTGCGTGGTGATGAACTAGGAATCATCTTCGGCGAATGGATTGCCCGCACGCATCCAAAGGGCACCTTTGGAAATTCCATCGTCTCTTCATCTGCGCTACGAAAGATTTGCGCACATTACGGAATCAATTTTCAAGAAGTTCTCACCGGATTCAAATGGCTCGCCAAGATTGAAGACCTTGCCTTTGGTTACGAAGAAGCCATCGGATATTCAGTAGATTCAAAGACGGTCAACGATAAAGATGGAGTCTCTGCCGCTATTTTCTTAGCTCAGATTGCATCAGATTTAGCTAAGAGTGGACTGACCCTTACTGATCTTCTCAATGAAGTCTGGGGTCGGCATGGTTTCCATGGGACTGAACAGATCTCAATTCGCGTAGCCGATATGAGTTCAATTGCCCGTCTTCTTAATGGGCTACGAAAGAGTCCTCCACGTGAAATTGCTGGCCGTGCTGTGAAATCTATTGATGACTTAGCAGCCCCTCAAGATGGGCTGCCACCAACAGATGGACTTCGCATCTGGCTCGATGGAGATATCCGCATCATTGTCCGCCCATCAGGAACTGAGGCGAAGATGAAGTGTTATATCGAGGTCATCACAGCTACGTCAGCGGAATCACAGAAATTGCTCGACGAGATACGAGGACCTCTGAAAGAATTCCTCTCGTGAGCTTCTATGGCCTAGTTGATGGAAGTGAGAAATCACTTCTCAACTTTCTCAACCAACTTTCTGGCGTTGATCAAGTAGGTGCAGAGTCACGCGCTGCCATGTTGGCAACGCGCTCCATCAAGACAACGAGCAAGCGCTGGGCGATTGATACCGCAATTTCGATGGTTGACCTCACAACTTTGGAGGGGGCGGATACTCCCGGAAAAGTAAAGGCTCTCTGTAATAAAGCTGTGCGCCCTGATCCCACAGATTCCACTGTTCCCAGCGTCGGTGCCATCTGTGTCTATAACGACATGGTCTCGATTGCTCGTACGCATTTAGATTCTATTGGCGGCGAAAAAGTTCCTGTCGCAGCCGTATCAACAGCTTTTCCATCAGGTCGCGCTTCTATGGATGTAAAGATTCGAGATACGCAAGATGCGATAGATGCAGGGGCTGCTGAGATTGATATGGTCATCGATCGTGGCGCATTTTTATCGGGCAAATTAGGTTTGGTATTTGATGAAATCGTGAAGATTCGTGAAGTATGTGGCGAAAAGGCTCATCTCAAAGTGATCTTTGAGACTGGCGAGTTGGTGACCTACGACAATGTAAGAAAAGCATCCTATTTAGCGATGTTAGCTGGCGCTGACTTTATAAAGACATCTACCGGCAAAGTTGCACCTGCAGCCACTCCCCCTGTAGTTCTTGTAATGCTCGAGGCGGTCCGCGATTTTTATTCGCTAACAGGGCGTCGAATTGGGGTAAAGCCTGCAGGTGGCATTCGCACCACAAAAGATGCCATCAAGCAGTTGGTGCTGGTTAATGAGACCGCCGGGCCAGAGTGGCTGACTCCAGAGCTCTTCCGAATTGGCGCAAGCGCCTTACTGAATGATTTGCTGATGCAACGCATGAAAATGGATGATGGCTACTACGCTAGCCCTAACTACGTGACAATCGACTAATAGAGGCTGCTGACAATGACTTTCGAATATGCACCGGCGCTGGAATCACGCGCAATCGTCACGATTAAACCTAAGTACGGCCACTTTATCAATGGCGCATTTGTATCTGGAAAGAAGCACTTTCCCACAGTTAACCCAGCTACTGAAGAGATCCTCAGCCACCTCTCACTTGGATCTGCATCAGATATCGATAAGGCAGTAGCTGCCGCACAGAAGGCATATACAAAAACTTGGTCAAAGCTCTCCGGTAAAGAGCGCGGAAAGTATCTCTACCGAATTGCTCGCATTTTGCAGGAGCGAGCACGTGAGTTTGCAGTTCTTGAGACGCTTGATAACGGAAAGCCAATCCGCGAAACTCGCGATATTGATATTCCACTCGTTGCAGCACACTTTTTCTATCATGCAGGCTGGGCCGATAAATTAGATTATGCCGGCCTTGGCCATTCACCACAGCCGTATGGCGTAGCCGGTCAGATTATTCCTTGGAATTTCCCATTGCTCATGCTTGCGTGGAAAGTTGCACCGGCGCTAGCAACTGGAAATACAGTTGTGTTAAAACCTGCAGAAACTACATCGCTTACTGCCTTGCTCTTTGCTGAGGTGTGCCAGCAGGCAGAACTTCCAGATGGCGTCGTCAATATCGTCACAGGCGATGGCAGCACTGGTGCAACTCTGGTCAACCACCCAGGTGTTCATAAGATTGCCTTCACCGGTTCTACCGAAGTTGGCAAGAAAATCGCCCGCGCCATTGCAGCAACTGATAAGAAGGCAACTCTTGAGCTAGGTGGCAAGGGCGCCAATATTGTCTTTGATGATGCCCCAGTTGATGAGGCTGTTGAAGGAATTGTTAACGGAATCTTCTTCAACCAAGGACATGTGTGTTGCGCCGGTTCGCGATTGATTCTGCAAGAGAGCATCGCGGACGAAATCATTGAAAAACTCAAAGTTCGTATGGCCAAGATTCGTGTGGGAGACCCACTTGATAAGAACACTGATCTCGGTGCAATCAACTCGCGTGAGCAACTGACGAAGATTCAAGAACTTGCAGCAATCGGAGATGCTGAAGGTGCACAACGTTGGAGCCCTCAGTGCAACCTCTCCGATAAGGGGTATTGGTTTGCTCCAACGATCTTTACTGGAGTTACTCAGGCTCATCGAATTGCACAAGAAGAGATCTTTGGCCCTGTTCTGTCAGTAATTACCTTCCGCACTCCGCAAGAAGGTATCGATAAAGCCAATAACACCCCATTCGGATTATCAGCTGGAATCTGGAGCGAGAAGGGATCGCGAACCCTTTGGGCATCTCAGCAATTGCGCGCTGGTGTGATCTGGGCAAATACCTTTAATAAGTTTGATCCAACATCTCCATTTGGAGGATATAAAGAGTCAGGCTGGGGCCGCGAAGGCGGCAAACATGGTCTTGCTGCATACCTGAAGACCGGCAGAGAGAGTGGGGGCAAGTAAATGGTTGCTACCAATCGCATTGAGGTGAAGAAGACCTACAAGCTCTTTATCAATGGAGCGTTTCCACGCAGTGAATCAGGAAGAGTCTTTGAAGTACTTTCAAAGAAAGGCGAGTTCATCGCCAATCCATGTCTGGCATCACGTAAAGACTTGCGCGATAGCGTTACCGCAGCACGCGCTGCGCAACACGGCTGGGCAAAAGCTACCGCCTATAACCGTGGGCAGATTCTCTATCGAATCGCAGAGATGTTAGAAGGTCGGGCAGAACAATGCGCCGCGGAGATATCTACTACAACTGCAATTACCCCGTTAAAAGCGCAATCCATGGTGAGTGAAGCCATTGATCGTTGGGTTTGGTATGCAGGCTGGAGCGATAAGTTATCTGCAGTTACTGGTGCAACCAATCCAGTTGCGGGTCCGTACTACAACTTCACAATTCCTGAACCGCTAGGAGTTGTTGTAGTCACTGCATCAGATTTATTTATTGACTTTATCGATGCAATTGCTGCCGCAGTCGTTTCCGGCAACTCCGTGATTGCGCTAGTTGATGGCGGTTTAAGCGTTCCAGCGATGACCTTTGCAGAAGTTCTGGCAACAAGTGATCTTCCTGCTGGTGTTATCAATATCTTGACTGGCTCACTCGATGAGTTGGCGCCTTGGGCTGCTTCCCATATGGATGTCGATGGCTTTGATATCTCAGCGATTGGTAAGAAGAAACGAACTGAACTCAAGGTAGCGGGAGCTGAAAATCTGAAGCGCATCTACATTGCAGATGGAAAATTAACTCCATCTCGAATCTTGGCATTTATGGAGCAGAAGACCGTCTGGCACACAATCGGGGTGTAGCTCTCTACTCCCCTGAAATCTTCTGGTAGCCCGGCTTCACCACTTCTTCAATGATTGCTAACCGTTCTTCAAAGGGAATAAAGGCGCTTTTCAGCGCATTGATGGTTACTCGCTGAAGATCTTGGAAGGTCCAATCACATTGCTTGACCATCTCATTCATTTCGCGTGACATAGATGTTGCTGACATCAAGCGGTTATCGGTATTGATGGTGACTCTAAAGCGCAATTTTGAGAGCTTTGCGAGCGGATGGTTGGCAAAAGAATCTGCCACGCCTGTCTGAATATTTGATGATGGGCAGAGCTCTAGCGGAACGCGACGATCGCGTACGTAGGCAGCTAGTCGACCCAGGCGGGCTGGAGTGTGGTTGAAATCGATATCGTCAACGATGCGCACGCCATGGCCTAAACGTTCAGCGCCACATAGTTGAATCGCTTCCCATATGGAAGGAAGTCCATATGCCTCACCAGCGTGAATAGTGAAATGTGCATTCTCGCGGCGAAGATATTCAAAGGTATCGAGTTGATCACTTGGTGGAAATCCATCTTCGGGGCCTGCGATATCAAAGCCAACAACTCCTTGATCGCGATACTTAACTGCCAGCTCTGCAACTTCTTGAGAAAGGTTATTTTGACGCATTCCGCAGAGAAGTGATGTCACACGAATTGTGCGACCTTCGCTCTTTGCCTCTACTTCACCAGCGCGGAAGCCTTCGAGTATCGCTTCGATGACCTGAGAAAGTGAGAGACCTTGCTCAGTTAAGAGTTCAGGAGCCATACGCACTTCGGCATAGACAACGCCATCGCGCGCTAGATCGACTGCGCATTCGCGCGAGACTCGCACAATATCTTCACGACGTTGCATCACAGCGACAGTGTGAGCAAAAGTTTCGAGGTAGAGAACAAGAGAGCCTGAATCACAGGAAGAGCGGAACCATTCAGCAAGTTCTGCTGCATCGTAGGTAGGAAGGGTGTGGCCAATCTCTTTGGCGATATCGATAATTGTTTGTGGACGCAGGCCACCATCGAGGTGATCGTGCAATAGCGCCTTCGGTAGACGCTTTACCTGATCTTCACTTGGCTTCTTTAATAGATTGCTCATCCCAGGATTCTCTCTACTACTAATGGAAGACGGTTGACCGTTCCTCCTTCGATAATTGTGACAGCACCAGCAAGAGCTTCAATCGCTCTCTCAAATCGCGCTGGTTCATCGGTGTGCAAGGTCATCAGCGGTGCGCCCGCCTTGATGTAATCCCCAGGCTTCGCATGTAGCTCGATGCCAGCGCCAGCTTGGACCTTCTCGCCCTGCTTAGAGCGGCCAGCTCCCAATCGCCAGGCGCTCACGCCGACCTTCATGGCATCCATCGTTGTAATAGTTCCGCTCTCATGTGCCGTAAAAATCTGTTGCTCGCGTGCAACAGGAAGGGCTGCATCGGGATCGCCACCTTGTGCGCTAATCATTCTGCGCCAATGATCCATGGCGCTGCCATCTTTCAGCGCAACTTCAGGATCTTTACCTACGATTCCAGCTGCATCAATCATTTCGCGCGCCAACAAAATAGTTAACTCAACGACATCAGCAGGTCCACCACCTGCAAGAACTTCAACAGATTCACGGACTTCGAGGGCGTTGCCTGCAGTTAAGCCCAGTGGAACATCCATCGCAGTAACGAGAGCACGGGTGTTAACGCCAGCATCTTTTCCAAGTTGCACCATAGTGCGGGCAAGTTCTGCCGCCTTGGCAGGATCTGACATAAATGCTCCGCTACCTGTCTTCACATCAAGAATAAGCGCAGATGTTCCTTCTGCAATCTTCTTACTCATAATCGATGATGCAATCAGCGGAATTGCTTCAACTGTTGCAGTGACATCACGGAGTGCGTAGAGCTTCTTATCAGCAGGTGCTAGACCGGCACCGGCTGCGCAAATCACTGCGCCGGTATCTTGAAGAACTTTGAGCATCTCCTCATTGGTAAGGGATGCGCGCCAGCCTGGAATTGATTCAAGTTTGTCGAGAGTGCCACCTGTATGTCCAAGGCCACGACCTGACAACTGTGGAACCGCGCCTCCGCAGGCTGCAACAAGTGGTGCCAGTGGCAACGTAATCTTGTCACCCACGCCACCAGTTGAATGTTTATCGGCAGTTTTTCGATTTAGCTTTGACCAATTCATTCGCTCGCCGCTATTGATCATGGCGTTTGTCCATCTAGAAATCTCGCGAGAGTTCATTCCATTGAGCAAAATCGCCATAAGTAGAGCCGACATCTGTTCATCTGCAACGACGCCACGTGTGTAAGCGTCTACTACCCAATCAATTTGATTGTCGGTCAGTTCGTTACGATCTCGCTTTGCCGCAATGATTTCAACGGCAGCAAATGGTTCAACGCCTGAACTCAAGATGGCAACCTTGTTGTGATCTCTTCTGGACCAAATGCCCATGGCAGAAGCTCTGATAAAGGTTTTACGCCTTGATCAGTCATTAACTGCAACTGTGAACCGCCATGTTCTTGCAATAACTGGCGGCAGCGACCACATGGCATCAAGGGATTACCGTTGATATCAACGCAGGCAAAGGCAACAAGACGCCCTCCACCTGTTGCAACAAGGGATGAGACCAATCCACACTCTGCGCAGAGCGTCAGGCCGTAGCTAGCATTTTCAACATTGCACCCAGTAACGATTCGACCATCATCGACCAGCGCTGCTACTCCAACAGGAAAGTGTGAGTATGGAACATAGGCGCGCTTCATTGCGCCTAACGCTTCGCTACGAAGTAGATCCCAGTCGATGACCATTAGCGCCCTCCACGTTTATATGGAATTCCATCGGCCGCGGGGGCTCGGACTTTTCCGACAAAGCCAGAGACGGCGATGATGGTGGCGATATAAGGGGCCATCAACATAAATTCAGATGGGATTGGCGTTCCAGTAATTGTGAGCAACCCTTGCAAGTTATCTGCAAAGCCGAAGATAAGCGCTGCAGCAACTGCTCCCATTGGGGACCATCGCCCAAAGATCAGGGCTGCCAGTGCGATAAATCCTTTACCGGCAGTCATCTCCTTGTTAAAGGCACCAACTGCTCCGAGTGTGAAGAATGCACCACCAAGACCCGCAACAGCTCCTGCAATCACCACATTTCTAAAGCGGATCTTATTGACATCAATACCGACAGATTCAGCAGCCGTTGGGTGTTCGCCAACAGAACGAGTACGCAGCCCCCAACGTGATTTAAAGAGCGCGATATGAATAACGATAACAACGACATACATCAAATAAACGATGATGCTCTGGCTAAAGAAAATTGGTCCGATGACGGGAATCTTTGAAAGCAGTGGGATCTCAATCGGCGCAAAGGTGCCACCTGAGTTCCAAGTTGATTGGTATGGAATAAGTAACTTCTTATAGAGGAAGTTCGTCAGACCAATAACCAGAACGTTGAGCACAAAGCCAAGGACTACTTGGTCGATGCCGTACTTAATCGCAAAGACTGCGAGTAGCCATGAAATGGCAGCACCTGCAAAGGGAGCGATGAGTAAGCCCAACCACGTGTTCTGAGTCAGGGATGCAATAACGCCTGACATAAAGGCACCTGCTAGCAGCTGACCCTCAATTGCAATGTTAATTACGCCAGATCTTTCAGAGAGCACGCCTGCCATAGCGCCGAAGATCAACGGAACAGATAAGAGGAGCGCACCTTGTAGCAAGCCTGTAAATGGAATGAACTTACCGGCTGCAGCCCAGCAGAGAAATGACATCAAGAAAGTTGCAGCGAAGAGGCCGCTGGCAAAACGACTGGTCTTGCGCGCTCTGAACTGCAGCGTTGCGAGTAAGACTGCGAGGATGGATGCAATAGAGAAACCAAGGGCACCAGTCTTCGAATTTACGATCCACTCTTTAACAAAAATCCACTCATTACCGAGCACGAAGCTGTAGGTAACTGGCAGACCTTCTTTTGGCAGAAGACCGAAGACGGTAAAGCCAAAGAGTGCGAGTACAGCCATAGTGATGATGCCGCGCTTGCGACGGCGCTCTGGAGCTGAGAGGGCGCGAACTTCAGTGTTACTCATCAGCCATTCCATCCCTTCGAGGCAACTGCTTCGCCTGTTTCAACGTTCTTCAACCTAAAGAGCGCCTTCAC
>CAZSWE010000042.1:0-8352 GCA_964610715.1 uncultured Candidatus Planktophila sp. | reverse complement strand
CCGACCATCTTCTTCTCAGCCCATGAATCAGGAACTTGTTTTACGCAGACAGCAATCTTCATGGCCCTTATGTTACTGACGGGTAGGTGCTTTCACAACGCGAAACTCTCAACTAATACTTCACCTTCTATTCAGTGACACTTCACCTTGCCTTGCCTACCCAGTTGTGGGCTCCGCCCAATCTACGGGTATGAGAATCGCAGTTGTCACCGAGGCCTTCCTACCTCAGGTAAATGGAGTAACCAACTCTGTCCTGCGCCTGCTCGAATTCTGCAAAGCACAGGGGCACGATGTCTTGATCATCGCTCCTGAAAGCGAAGGCGCTCCTTCGGAATACCTTGGCTACAAGATCAAACATGTCCCAAGTATTTCGATGAAGAAGCTCATCCCGATGGCAGTGCCTAAGAAATATCTAGAACCACTCTTAGAAGGATTTGCACCTGATGTTATTCATCTCGCCTCGCCAATCTTTCTCGGACATTACGTTGCTCGTATCGCTCGTAAAGCAGGGATACCAACTGTCTCCGTCTATCAGACCGATATCGCTGGATTCGCTCGCCACTATGGGCTAACGATTGCGCATAACACTCTTAAGAAATGGGTATCCCGTATTCATCAAGCCTCCGACATAACCTTGGCGCCATCTAAATGGGCTTGCCGAGATTTAGAACAAAGTGGCGTAAAGAATGTTCGTCTTTGGAAGCGCGGAGTCGATCTCGTCAACTTCACCCCTGCAAGGCGAGATGAGTCTCTCCGCTCAAATATTGCTGGAAGCAAAGAGAAGCTGATTGTTGGATATGTAGGACGCATCGCTAATGAAAAACGAATCGATGATCTAAAGATTCTTGATCAGCAAGAAGACATTCAAATCGTCATTGTCGGTGATGGACCTGCAGCTCCTAGAATCAAGAAGGAACTTCCGGGTGCACGTTTTGTCGGCTACCAATCTGGAACTGAACTGGCGCGTTACGTCGCATCATTCGACATCTTTGTTCATACCGGAAAACATGAGACTTTCTGCCAAGGTATCCAAGAGGCGCTCGCAAGTGGCGTTCCTGTAATTGGGCCTGATACTGGCGGTCCCGTTGATCTCATTGAGCATGGCATCACTGGGCTGCTGATTGATACCGCGGATGCACACGAACTTTTAGAGGCTGTAGCAACGCTACGCAACCACAGCTCCTTCGATTTAATGCAGCTAGCTGCACGTAAATCGGTAGAACATCGCACCTGGGATTACATCAATGCACAGCTGATATCTCATTACCAAGATGCAATTGACCAACTTTCCAAAAAGCGAGGGCTGGTGGCATGAAGATTATCCATGTAGCGAACTTCTACGGACCTAAATCTGGTGGAATCAAAACTACGCTGCACAACTTAGGTCTTGGCTATCGCAGCGAAGGTCATGAATTCATCTATCTCATCCCTGGCAAGAAGTTTGCTCGCGAATCAAATGAATTTGGAGGCTGCATCACTCTCCCATCGTGGGTGATTCCTTTTAGCGGTGGTTATCGCATTATTCGTTCAACGAGACAGGTGAAGTCAATTCTGCAAGCGCTCAAACCTGATCGTTTGGAAGTTTCAGATCGCTTCACGCTTTCTTGTCTAGGTAGGTGGGCGTCCCATCGCAAGATTCCAGCGATTGTCTTTAGCCATGAAACGCTGAAAGGCTTGGTAAAGAGCTATCTAGGATTTTCTCTCAACAAGTTTGTCAGATGGCATAACACCAAATTAGCCTCCAAATTTGATTACGTTGTAACCACCACAGACTTTGCCTCGTCCGAGTTCAATGAGATTGGCGCTAGCAATCTGGTGCAGATTCCACTGGGTGTAGATCTGACCAATTTCTCACCTAATCGATATAACGAAGAGCTACGTACCAAGATGCTCAAGGGTGGCGATGTTCTACTCGTTCACTGTGGGCGGCTATCACCGGAGAAAAAACCAGAACGTTCTCTGCAAGCCCTGCGCGAGCTGTTAAATCGCGGAGTAAATGCGCGCCTTGTCTTTATCGGAAGCGGGCCACTTCATAAGAAACTTTATGACTCATCGAGAGACATTCCAGTCACCTTTTGGGGATACGTAGCTAACAAAAATCTCTTGGCACAGATGATTGCATCTGCCGATATTTCTATTGCGCCCGGCCCCATCGAAACTTTCTGCTTAGCAGCGCTTGAATCACTCGCTAGCGGCACTCCTGTTGTTGCTTCAAATACCAGCGCGGTTGGGGAATTCTTAAAGACCAAGGATGGAAATTATGTGGGGCTCACAGCCGATAACAATGGTGCAGCTTTCGCAGATGCCATTGAAAAGCTACTCTCACTCTCAAACCTAGATCTTCAGATGCGGAAGCGTTGTCGCACCCAAGCTGAGAATTTTCCATGGTCAAAAACAATTTTCGAACTCAATGCGCTCCATCAACCTCTGCCAATCAAGGCGGCTTAACGTGGATAAGCCGCTTACCTTCGCAATCATTGGCGATAGCGCGGCTTCAGGAGTTGGTGATTCAAATGGTGCGAAGCAGTATTTCGGGTGGGGTTACCACCTCGCTCAAGCTTTCGCTGAACCACTCGTCTATATAAATGTTGCACGGCCGGGAGCACAATCCCACGAGGTTCTGCATGACCAGCTGCCCAAGATTCTCATCCACGAACCAGAGCTTGTCGCAGTTATTGTCGGAGGAAATGATTTGCTGAGAAATGGCTTCTCGCCTGAAGTTTTTGAGAAGAATCTCAACCAGACAATCAAGGAGATAGTTCTTACCGGGGCCACCGTCATGCTGCTTGAGCTACATGATCCAACGAAGATTGTTCCGATGCCCCGCCTGATTGCTCGAGTTTGCCGCAGGCGCGTTGATTCCGTGAATCAAGCCACGAGAAAGATTGCATATCGATATGGAGCCATCCTTCTTGAAACACGCTCTATGCCTGATATCTACGACCGCAATAAATGGCATGTTGATCGTATGCATCCAAGTCGTTTGGGCCATCAATTTATCGCAGACAATTTCGGGCACCTTCTGCGCAAACGTGGATATAACGTTGGCGCGATGAAGTACGCACATCACAATAATCGCAGTCGACGTGATTCAATCAAATGGATGCTGAAAAATGGAACTCCTTGGTTCCTCAAGCGAAGTTTCGACCTATTGCCAGCGCTTATTTTGCTCAGTATTGCCGAACTCGTTTATATGATGAGCCAGTGCTTCCAGCAGATCCGCGAACCCTCGGCGCCACTCTCACCGACGGTGGATGCAATTTTGCTCTCTGGACCCAAGCAGCAACAGCCGTTGAGCTCTGCCTCTTCAATGAAGTCAATGGCAAGTTAGTCGAAACCCGCTTCGCCCTTTCACATCGCAATGGACCAATCTGGCATGGCTACCTCGCAGGTGTGCGCGCTGGACAGCGATATGGCTATCGCGTCTACGGAACCTGGGCGCCTGAATATGGATCGCGCTTTAACGCTGCCAAATTATTGATCGATCCTTACGCCCACAAGTTAGCTGGCTCTGTTTCATACGTTCCTGAGATTTACGGACATGTTGCTATCGATGGAACTGGCGAAGGGGATAACACCATTCGCGATAACCGCGATAGCGCAGGCTTTGTTCCATTCTCTGTTGTCACCGATTACCGCGCGCGCGAAATTGAGCGCCCCATTTACTCATGGACTCAAGAAGTGATCTATGAGGCTCATGTTCAGGGACTTACCGCAAAAAATATGCAGATACCTGCCGAAGAGCGCGGTACCTACAAAGCGCTAGGGCATCCCAGCACCATCGAACATTTGAAGCACTTGGGTGTGACCGCACTTGAGCTACTTCCGATTCACTCGTATGCAACAGAACCGGCAATCTGGGATCGTGGACGAAAGAACCATTGGGGCTATAACGCCATCGCATTTTCAGCGCCGCATTCTGAATATGCCGCAACCGATGATCCTGTTACCGAGTTGCAATGGGCTATTGATCGTTTACACGAGAACGGTATTGAAGTATTTCTTGATGTTGTTTATAACCACACTGCAGAAGGTGGCGTTGGCGGACCGACTTTTTCTTACAAAGGAATAGATAACAACTCGTGGTATCGCCACGATGGACAAGGCAACTACATCGATGTCACTGGCTGTGGAAATACAATTCGCGCATCTAGCCCACACGGCGTGCGCCATATTGTTGATTCTTTACGTTGGTGGGTTGAAGTCATTGGCGTTGATGGGTTCCGCTTCGACTTAACAACTGCGCTCTATTCAACACATTCAGCATTTGATTCAGCGTTGATGTCTGCCATTGAAGCAGATTCAACCTTACGTAACTTCAAAATGATTGCCGAACCTTGGGATATATCTCGCTATTCACTCGGTGATTTTCCACATCCTTGGCGCGAATGGAATGACCGTTACCGCGACTCTGTACGCCAGTTCTGGTTAGGCGATTTAGCGCGTGGCTATGGCGAAGGGGTTTCAGATATCGCCGATGGCATAAGCGGCTCATCTGATGTCTTCTTCTATCGCGGCCCTACTTCATCTATCAACTTCGTTACTGCACACGATGGATTTACCTTGACCGACTTGGTCATGTATTCACAGAAACGTAATGAAGCTAACCTGGAAGATAATCGCGATGGTTCAACTGAAAATCGTTCTTGGAATATGGGCATCGAAGGACCTACTGATGACCCACAAATAAATGCGCTCCGCCATTCACTAAAGAAATCCATTATGGCCACTTTGCTCTTATCTGCCGGAGTTCCGATGCTCACGATGGGTGATGAGCTCTGCCGTACTCAAGCTGGTTCCAATAACGGTTATTCCATGCCGCGCGATATGAGTGTGGATATTGCGGATAGCCCCGAAACATTTATGGGCGGCTGGGCAAATCCCTGGGAGCTTTCAGATCTGCAGAAAGATATGCGCGACTCTGTTGCTGAATTGACGCGTATTCGCAAAACTTATCTCGCCGATGTTGCTGCAGAGTTTTTTACTGGTCGCCTTGATTTAGGAACACAACGAAAAGATATTGCCTGGTTTAGTCTGGGTGGACACGAAATGACTGAGGCGCACTGGACAGATGGTGAGAAGCGAAGCCTGACTGTGCAGATTGAAGCAGGGCCTGATCGAGGTCTCTTGTTATTGCTTAACTCTGCAACGCAAGAGACTGCATTTACCTTGCCTGATGAAAAGTGGGGAACAAGTTTCCGTCGTATCTTCGATGCATCATCTCCTGTAGATACGCACCAACCAATCATTGAATTGCCTGCTGCAAAGGTGAAAGTTGCGCCACACTGCGCTCAAGTCTGGCTAGTTACTCGTTCGTAATCCCATATATTTACTACGTGCTCGCCATACTCGCTCCCGGTCAGGGTTCACAAACCCCGGGCATGCTCACAGCATGGCTTGAAGATGCAGAGCTCAAAAATCTTTTAACTTCTTATTCCAGCGCTATCAACCTTGATCTCGAACGTTTAGGAACCTTAGCTGACGCAGATCAAATCAAAGATACGGCTAACGCACAGCCCTTAATTGTTGCAGCCAGTCTGATCAGCGCGCATGCGCTGGGTTCTGATGTGAATGCATCCTTCGTTGCTGGCCACTCTGTCGGAGAAATTGCGGCAGCAGCACTGGCCGGAACAATCACTGATATTGATGCTATGAAATTGGTACACCTGCGTGGACAAGAGATGGCAAAGGCGGCAGCCCTTGCACCTGCTGGAATGTCAGCCGTACTTGGAGGCGAAAGATCAGTTGTTCTCGCTGCAATTGCAGAACTAGGACTAGTAGCTGCAAATGACAATGGCGCGGGACAAATTGTTGCGGCTGGAAATCTAGATGCGCTCTCGCAGTTAGCGCCCGAAGGTGCGCGCGTTCGAGCACTTGCAGTTGCCGGTGCATTTCACACACCCTTTATGGAACCTGCTGTTACTCCACTTCGCGCGATGGCTGCAACCATCGAAACAACACCTGCAAAGGTTTCAGTGATTTCAAATAAAGATGGCGCAGTCGTGCGCGATGGACGCGAAGTCCTTGATCGCATTGTGAATCAGATTGCCAACCCTGTTCGCTGGGATCTCTGTATGGAAACTCTGCGCGCGCAAGGTGTCACAGGCGTTGTTGAACTCGCTCCAGGTGGGACACTTGCTGGGCTCATTAAGCGCGCAGCCCCTGAGATCGAACAGCTCGCTCTTAAGTCACCTGCAGATATTGCGGCGGCTCGTGAATTTGCAGCACGCCATGGAAAGGCATAAATGACAAAGGTAATTTCAAGCAAGACCGGTACTGAGAGCCAGATCCTTGCAGTCGGTTCTTATCGCCCTAAGAGAATTGTGCCTAACTCTGAAATTGTTGATCGCATCGATTCCAGTGACGAATGGATTCAACAGCGCACCGGAATTGAAACCCGACGCTTTGCGGGCAGCGATGAGACTGTTCTCGATATGGCAACGTGGGCTGCAGAAGCCGCTCTTAAGAAAGCAAAACTTTCGATAAGCGATATCGACACCATCATCGTTGCCACAATTACCTTTCCCTTTCAGGCCCCTTCTGCGGCAACTGCAATCCTGCAACGGTTAGGGCACCCCAAGGCTGCTGCCTTTGATGTCAATGCTGCCTGCGCTGGCTTTTCATACGGTGTTGCGATGGCGCATGACTTCATCAAATCTGGCACCTCAAAGCACGTACTTGTCATTGGCGCTGAAAAGATTTCAGACTTTACCGACCCTAACGATCGCGCGACTGCATTTATCTTCGCAGATGGCGCAGGCGCTGTTGTTATCGGGCCTTCACGCGATGCCGGCATCGGCCCCGTTGAATGGGGATCAGATGCCGATAGCCGCGATGCCATCTTGATGAACCCATCATGGGTTGATATTCGCGATAACGAAACACAGCTGACAAAAGCTGGTGGTAAATGGCCCAACATCTCGCAAGAAGGTCAGAAAGTTTTCCGCTGGGCCGTTTTCTCAATGAGCAAGGCAGCGCTTAAGGCGCTGGAATCTGCAGGTCTTACCGTTAACGATCTCGATGCATTTATTCCGCATCAAGCAAATATCCGAATTATTGAAACGATGGCGAAAGAGATGGATATGCCGGATTCAGTAATCATTGCAGATGACATTCGCACCAACGGAAATACCTCTGCCGCATCAATTCCACTTGCTATGGATGCCCTCTTGGATAAACATCCAGAGCTGCATGGAAAATTGGCTCTGCTCATTGGCTATGGCGCAGGTCTCGTTTATGCGGGGCAAGTTGTCAGATTGCCTGAAAAACCATAATTTTTAGCGAATTACTCCCCCGTTTACTGGGAAGTAAGGCCTTCCTTCGTAGACAATTACACACCTAAGGTAAGACAAGAGTAAATAGAAGAAAAGGAATAACAATGGCGCTGTCACCAGCAGATGTACTTGCAGGAATTAAGGAGATCGTAGAAGAAGTTGCAGGCATTCCAGCTGCATCAATCGAACTCGGTAAGAACTTCACAGACGATCTCGAAGTTGACTCACTCAGCATGGTTGAAGTTGTCGTCGCATGCGAAGAGCGCTTTGGGGTAAAGATTCCTGACGAAAAGGTAACTGAACTCGCAACTGTTGGAGATGCAGTCAACTTCATCGTTAACGCTGCTGCCTAACAACCTTGAATTAAAAGTTTGAATTAAACGAATGTCTGAACGTCGCGTAGTAGTAACAGGCCTCGGAGCTACAACTCCCCTGGGCGCAGATGTCGAAACCACCTGGAAGGCGCTTCTTGCCGGCCAGAGTGGGGTGCGACTCCTCACTGAAGATTGGCGAGAGCTTCTTCCTGTTCACTTCGCAGCGCGCGTTGCCACTGAACCAGCAGACCAGATGGAGCGCGTTGAGATGCGCCGCCTTGATCGCTCTGAACAATTCGCACTCGTTGCATCTCGCGAAGCTTGGAAAGATGCCGGTTCTCCTGACGATATAGATAAAGAACGTCTCGGCGTTGTTATCGCATCAGGTATCGGCGGAGTCATTACCTTGCTCGACCAATTTGTAAATCTCAATGAAAAGGGCGCCCGTGGCGTAAGCCCACATACAGTCCCGATGTTGATGCCTAATGGACCTGCCGCAAATGTTGGCCTTGAACTTAAAGCTAAGGCAGGAGTTCATACCCCTGTCAGCGCCTGCGCATCGGGAGCCGAAGCAATCGGCTATGCCTACGAGATGATTAAAAACAATCGCGCAGACATTATTGTCACCGGTGGCGTTGAAGCTGCCATCCATCAACTTCCTATGGCTGGCTTTGCTGCCATGAAGGCGCTTTCAACTCGTAACGATGCGCCACAACGAGCTTCCCGTCCATACGATGTAGATCGCGATGGCTTTGTTCTTGGTG
>CAZSWE010000041.1:0-8667 GCA_964610715.1 uncultured Candidatus Planktophila sp. | reverse complement strand
GAATCTTGCGCAGTTCCGACAGGGCCTTTGATGCCGCGCATTGGATAACGGCTCTGTAGCGAAGTCAGCCGTTCATATCCGTAGAGCAGCTCTTCGGCAGCGGAGGCAAAACGTTTTCCAAGAGTTGTTATCTGTGCCGGCACATTATGTGAACGTCCAGCGATTGCAAGATCAGAGTATTCAGCAGCCTTTGTAGCAAGAGCGGCAAGGAGTGCAACAGTCTTGTCGTGAACGATTGCTAGCCCATCTCGAATTTGTAGCGCTTCAATATTTTCAGTGAGGTCACGGCTTGTCATTCCAGCATGGATAGCTTCATGGCCAGCGAGTGCGTTAAATTCTTCGATACGCGCCTTAACATCATGGCGAGTTACTTTTTCGCGGGCATCAATAGAGGCTAGATCTACTTTGGTGATGACCTTCTCGTAATCTGCAATTACTGCATCTGAGATGGCATGTCCGAGCTTTGCCTGTGCGCGCGCAACAGCGAGCCATAACTTTCTTTCAGCGATAATTTTTTCTTCTGGCGCAAAAACTTGGCGCATCGCAGTGGATGCATAACGATCAGCTAATACGCTCACTGGTGCATTCTCTCTCATTTAATTGCCCTTCTCTGCGATAGACGCATTAAATGCGATATCTGATCTATAGAAAGAGCCAGCCAGTTCAATCTGAGAGATTGCCCGATAAGCCACATTGCGCGCTTCAGTCAGGTCAGAACCCATTCCTGTCACTGTCAGGACTCGACCTCCACTTGAGAGCAGAGCGCCTTCCTCTTGCGATGTTCCTGCATGGAAAATCTGAGCTCCTGAAATTTCAGGAATTCCTGCAATTACTCCGCCAGTCTTGGGAGATTCCGGATATCCCTGCGCTGCTAAGACAACTGTTACCGCGCTGTCGTCGCGCCATTGTAAGAATTCATCATCGAGTGAATCTGTCGCGGCCTTATAGAGAATGGAAGCAAGTGGTGTGACAAGGCGAGGAATCAATACTTGAGTTTCAGGATCTCCAAAGCGCGCATTAAATTCAATCACGCGAATTCCATCATCTGTCAGTGCAAGCCCTGCATAGAGCAGACCAACGAAGGGAGTTCCGCGCGCAGCCATTTCAGCGATGATGGGTGCAAGAACTTCTGTATAGGTTTCTTCGACGATGTCATCTGGCGCCCAAGGCAGAGGTGAATATGCGCCCATGCCACCAGTGTTGGGGCCTTCATCGCCATCAAAGGCGCGTTTGAAATCTTGCGCTGGTTGCATCGGCAGAATGTTGCGACCATCTGAAATACCAAAGAGAGAAATCTCAGGGCCACTCAAATATTCCTCGATGACAACGCGCGAACATGAGAGCGCATGGTCAAGAGCTACTTGGCGATCGTTGGTAACGACAACGCCCTTACCAGCTGCCAAACCATCATCTTTGACAACATAGGGTGCACCAAAGGTATCGAGCGCTTTTTCAATCTCGCTCTTTTCTGTGCAGGTGAAGCTGCGCGCAGTTGGAACGCCAGCATCACGCATGACACCTTTTGCAAAATCTTTTGATCCTTCAAGTTGAGCAGCCGCCTTTGATGGGCCGAAGACTGCAAAGCCTGCAGCGCGCAGGACATCAGCTGCGCCATTTACAAGCGGAACTTCAGGTCCAATTACTACGAGATCTACACCTAGTTGCTGTGCCAGTGCGCAGATCGCATGGTTATCAGTGATGACGAGAGGATGAACCTGAGCGATGGCTGCGATTCCTGGATTGCCAGGTGCAACATGGAGTTCGGTACAACTTTTATCTGCCTTGAGTCCTAGTGCGAGTGCGTGTTCACGACCGCCGCTTCCAACTAGGAGGATTTTCATGGCTTAGATGAAATCCTTCACGACAATTGTTTGGTCGCGCCCGGGCCCGACACCGATTGCGCTCATCGGCGCACCAGAAATCTTTTCTAGGAAGTTGATGTACTCCTGCGCATTCTTTGGAAGATCAGAGATCTTCTTCGCCTGCGTAATATCTTCTTTCCAACCAGGTAGATATTCATAGATTGGCTTGGCGTGATGGAAATCAGATTGTGAGGCAGGAAGTTCTTCAACGCGCTTGCCATCGATTTCATACGCCACGCAGACTGGAATTTGTTCCCAGCCGGTAAGAACATCGAGCTTGGTTAAGAAGAAATCAGTAAGCCCGTTGACGCGAACTGCATAGCGCGCAATCGGTGCGTCATACCAACCACAGCGACGTGCACGGCCTGTAGTAACACCGACTTCACCACCGATAGAACGCAGCTTCTCGCCATCTTCATCGAAGAGTTCAGTTGGAAATGGACCTGAGCCAACACGAGTTGTGTAGGCCTTCACGATTCCAATAACGCGATCAATCTTTGTTGGACCAATGCCAGAACCGGTGCAAGCACCACCTGCTGTTGGATTAGATGATGTTACAAATGGGTATGTGCCGTGATCGACATCGAGCAGCGTTCCTTGTGAACCCTCAAGAAGTACGCGCTTTCCAGCCTTCAGTGCGTTATCGAGCAAGAGCACGGTATCTGCTACATATGGGCGCAAGATTTCAGCGTAGCGAAGGTACTCTTCAAGTACTTCTTCTACCTCAATGTTCTTGCGGTTAAAGACCTTGATAAGTACTTGGTTCTTATCGCGAAGTGCGCCTTCAATCTTCTGGCGCAAGATAGATGGATCAAAGAGATCCTGCACGCGGATACCGATGCGGTTGATCTTGTCTGCATAGGCAGGTCCGATACCACGACCTGTTGTGCCGATCTTTGATTTACCCAAGAAGCGCTCTGAAACTTTATCGATGGTGCGGTGATACGGAGTAATGAGATGCGCATTCGTTGAGATAACCAACTTGCTGCAATCGATACCACGCTCAGTTAAACCTTTGATTTCTTCAAGAAGTACACCTGGATCAATAACAACGCCATTAGCAATTACTGGAACAACGTTGGGAGAGAGAATTCCAGATGGCAGTAAGTGAAGTGCGTACTTTTGATCTCCGATAACAACTGTATGTCCGGCGTTGTTTCCACCTTGATAGCGAACTACGTAATCAACGCGATCGCCCAGCAAATCGGTAGCTTTACCCTTGCCCTCATCGCCCCACTGAGCTCCCAGCAGTACTAATGCAGGCATGGATAAAGCCTCTCCGACTCGTTGTTGTTAAATTACTTAAGCGCTGATGTACCAGTTGAGCGAAGGTCTTCGCATGCATGTGCAACGCGAGCAGCCATTCCTGCTTCTGCTGCCTTACCCCATGCACGTGGATCGTAAGCCTTCTTATTTCCGACTTCGCCATCAATCTTGAGGACGCCGTCGTAATTCTTAAACATATGCTCAACTACTGGACGAGTGAATGCGTACTGAGTATCTGTATCGATATTCATCTTGATGACGCCGTAATCGAGTGATTCGCGAATCTCTGAAAGTAGCGAACCAGAACCACCGTGGAAGACGAGGTCCATTGGCTTGCTTCCTGCAGGAAGACCGAGCTTGGCTGAGACTGCATCTTGCAGAGTCTTCAAAATCTTTGGCTGCAAGACCACGTTTCCTGGCTTGTAGACGCCGTGAACGTTTCCGAATGTTGCAGCAACCATGTAACGAGCCTTGGCATCTGTGCCCAGTGTTTCGATAGTCATAAGAGCATCTTCAGGTGTTGAGTAGAGCTTGGCATCATGCTTTGCCTCGACTCCATCTTCTTCGCCACCGACAACGCCGATTTCGATTTCAAGGATTGTGTTTGCGGCAACTGACTTATCGAGAAGTTCGCGAGCGACCTTCATATTCTCTGGCATGTCTACTGCTGAGCCGTCCCACATATGTGAGTTAAAGAGTGGCTGCTTTCCTTCTTTGATGCGCTGTGCGCCAATTTCAAGAAGTGGACGCATAAATCCGTCGAGCTTCTCTTTAGGGCAGTGATCTGTATGAATTCCAATATTGACGTTGTAATTCTTTGCTACAACATGTGCGAACTCTGCGAGCGCGATTGCACCATCAACCATGTTCTTAACAGTTGATCCTGATGCGTATTCAGCACCGCCCCATGAAAATTGAATGATTCCATCTGATTCAGCTTCGGCGAATCCACGAATAGCTGCGATGACGGTCTGTGATGATGAAACGTTAATTGCTGGGTATGCGAATGATCCGGCTTTAGCGCGGTCTAACATCGCTGCATAAACTTCAGGGGTTGCTATTGGCATCTCGTGCTCCCAATCAAAGAGTGGTTAGAACTGGTGTAAACGCTCTGACGCACCATTGGGTCTTAAGGGCTTACGCCTAATCCAACCACCTACCCCCGCGTAAGAAAAATCGGCGCACTCTATACGCGAGGGCAACTGGCCTCCCCCGCTAGAGCTGGAGGTATTTCTGCAGGAAGGCGATCAATCCGGCTATGAGGGCTGGGCTATTGAGGACCTTGAGCAAGAGTGCAAGCAGTGCAGTTATCGTCATTTCTACTCCTTTCATCGATGAAGGTGCGCAGTATCTGTGAAAGAGAAAAGTTAAAAATAATCCCTTATGTGAAACTGTTGATAAATCACGGCACTTCACGGAAAGTCTTTCGAGGGGTAACCTCGTACACATGACATCAGATTCCATTGAGAACTTGTCGAGTGAAAATCGCACCTTTGCCCCGAGCGCTGAATTTGCAGCCCTTGCCAATGGCAAAGCAGATCTTTATGCACAGGCGGATGCGGATCGCTTGAAATTTTGGGAAGAACAAGCTGGCGCACTCACCTGGCAAAAGAAGTGGGAGACAGTTCTGGATTGGCAGTCACCATTTGCGAAGTGGTTTGTTGGCGGAAAACTCAACGCCACAGTCTCAGCTCTTGATCGCCATATAGCCGATGGGAATGGCGAACGAATCGCCTTTCATTTTGAAGGTGAACCGGGTGACACTCGCACAATTACTTATGCACAACTTTTAAAGGATGTTTCACAAGCTGCTAACGCGCTTACTGAAATAGGAATCACTGCCGAAGATCGAGTTGCAATTTATATGCCACTTATTCCTGAAGCGGTCATCGCAATGCTGGCATGTGCGCGAATTGGCGCAGTGCACTCAGTTGTCTTTGGAGGATTCTCTGCCGATGCGCTCTTGTCGCGTATCCAAGATGCTGATGCCAAGTTGGTCATCACGGCCGATGGTGGCTTTAGAAAAGGTAGCCCTTTTGCCCTTAAACCTGCCGTTGATGAAGCGCTCAAGGGCCAAACCAACGTAAGCCAAGTTCTTGTTGTAAAACGCACAGGTCAAGCGACAGCTTGGGTTGAAGGTCGCGATATTTGGTGGCACGAGCTAGTTGATCGACAGAGCACATCGCATATACCTGAATCTTTCGATAGTGAGCACCCACTCTTTATCTTGTATACCTCTGGAACTACTGCAAAACCAAAGGGAATCTTTCACACCACTGGTGGTTATCTCACCCAAGTGGCTTATACCCACCGGGTTGTATTCGATATAAAGCCAAAGACAGATGTTTATTGGTGCACAGCGGATGTGGGTTGGATTACCGGCCATTCATACATGGTCTATGGCCCACTTATTAATGGTGCAACTCAAGTTATTTATGAAGGCACTCCTGATACGCCGCATAAAGGGCGAATGTTTGAAATCATTCAAAAGTACGGCGTCACTATTTTGTATACAGCTCCGACGTTGATCCGTACCTGGATGAAGTGGGGAGATGAGTTTCCAAATAACTGTAATCTCACATCACTTCGATTGCTGGGGTCTGTTGGTGAACCAATTAACCCTGAAGCATGGATGTGGTACCGCGAAGTAATTGGTGGCAATAGATGTCCGATCGTCGACACCTGGTGGCAGACCGAAACTGGTGCAATCATGATTTCACCGCTGCCGGGTGTAACTGCAACTAAGCCAGGTTCGGCAATGCGACCACTGCCTGGCATTAGCGCCAAAGTTGTTGACGATAAAGGTGTTGAAGTCGGTAATGGCCATGGTGGTTTTCTTATTCTCGATCAACCTTGGCCATCTATGTTGCGCGGGGTGTGGGGCGAAGCTGAGCGCTATAAAGAGACTTACTGGTCGCGCTTTCCTAGCATCTACTTCGCAGGTGATGGCGCAAAGTTAGATAACGATGGCGCAATCTGGTTAATGGGACGCGTCGATGATGTGATGAATGTTTCTGGTCACCGCATTTCTACAACAGAAGTTGAATCTGCACTTGTCTCGCATGAAGCAGTGGCCGAAGCTGCAGTTGTCGGAGCAGCTGATGCGATTACAGGTCAAGGCATTGTTGCCTTCGTAATCTTGCGTGGAGGTATAGACCATGCCAATGGTGAAACCTTGGTGAAAGAGTTGCGTGATCACGTCGCAAAAGAGATTGGCGCAATCGCAAAACCACGTCAGATTATGGTCGTGAATGAGCTACCGAAGACGCGCAGCGGAAAGATTATGCGCCGCTTACTCAAAGATGTTGCTGAAAATCGCGCTGTAGGAGATGCCACCACACTGGCAGATCCCAACGTCATGAAGTTAATTGCAGAAGGGCTTCAGAGCGCTACGAGCGAAGATTAACTTCAAGCAGATTTTCTACTTGCTTGCGAATCTCTGAAAAGAGCGCTGGTGCGCGCGTATTAAGTTCGGCATAAACCTTGCTCTCAGCTACTTGGTTTTTACCTGTCTGCCAAGGCGTATAAACCAGAATTGTTCCGATGATAAAGAAGAGCAGTACATATTTGCTCACTTCAAGTGCTGCGCCAAAAAGTGAATCAGCTAAGCGAAGAGGACCCCGCACAATTGTCAGACGCAGGGATTTTGCAACGAGGGTTCCTATAAAGGCTCCCGCATATGCACCAGCGATAATTGCAACGATTAACCAGCCACTCTGATTGCTATCGACGACAAAATACATCGCAGCAATACCGCCTGCGATAAAGAGCGCACCTCGCAAGATTGTTTTGATAAGGCCATTCTTGTAACCAGTGACAAGCGCTCCGATAGCAAAGAGGGCAAATAACGCGTCAAAGATCATTACTTGCCCAGATACTTTGCAACAGCGAGCTGAACTTCTTCAGTCGAGTTAAATGGTCCGTATTTCTTATGCACTACTTTTCCATTCTCATCGATAAACCAGGTGACAGGTACGCCCATTCCAAATGTTGCACGAGTTGAACCGCTCTTGTCATAAAGCACGGGCCACGTCATTCCATGGTTTTCGATGAACTTCTTGACCACAGCCTGGCTCTTCTCTTCTACTGCAATTCCAATAATCTGCACGCTGCCATCGCTCTTTTGCAGGAAGTGCGCAAAGTGCGGCAGCTCTTTCTTACATGGTGCACACCAAGTTCCCCACACGTTCACTAGTGCAGGGCCAACAATCGCATCCGCTGCAATTGGTGCGCCTCCGCCAAGACATTCAAGTGCTTCTGTTGTGCCGCTCTTTACCTTGATTGTCTCGCAATTAACAACTTCGCCTTTAATGGGAATCGGCTCAGTGAGTGAACATGAGGTGAGAAGTACAAGTAAGGCAGCGCCAATAAAGATTCGCTTCATCGGAAATCCGCGTCTGTCTTTAACAATAACTTTGCCTTTGCTTTATCCATCTCGCCGATTCCTACCGATGGACAGATCTTTGCTAGTGGACAAGCACCGCATGCTGGTTTACGAGAATGGCAGATTCGTCTGCCATGCCAGATCATTCGCTGCGACAAGTTGGTCCACTCCTTCTCTGGGATAAGTAAACCAACTTCGCGTTCTACTTTTACTGGATCCATAGAAGAGCTCCACTCGAAGCGACGTGACAGACGTCCGAAATGGGTATCAACTGTTATTCCAGGAATTCCAAATGCATGTCCTAAAACCACATTGGCGGTCTTGCGACCAACTCCAGGTAACGTCACCAACTCCTCAATTGTTGCTGGTACTTCGCCACCGAACTCTTCTACGATCTTGCGACCCAAACCTTTGAGATGTCGCGCCTTGGCGTGATAAAAACCAGCAGAGTAAATGAACTGCTCAATTTCAGGCAGCGGAGCTTTCGCATAATCTTTTGCAGACTTATATTTCTTAAAGAGCGCTGGGGTTATTGCATTCACGCGCTTATCGGTGCATTGTGCGGAGAGAACAACCGCCACGAGTAATTGCAAAGGGTTCTTAAAATCGAGTTCGCAGCGAACTTCTGGGTAGGTTTTCGTCAGAATTCGGTAGATAGCCCGAGCGTTCTTTCGGGTTTCGCTATCTACGGCCATGCGAGTAAACTACCCACGTGCCACAAGAAGATGAAGTCGTAAGACGAGCCCCGCTCTTTACCGCCCTTGATGATGCTCAAGCAGCATCTCTTCGCGCCTCTATGGATTCAGTGAAGATCGCAAAGGGTGGAATCCTCTTTAAAGAGGGCGATGAGGGCGAGCATGTCTATGTCATCGTCGATGGAAAGTTAAAGCTAGGTACTTCAAGCGGCGATGGACGCGAAAACTTGCTCTCAATCCTTGGTCCTGGCGAAATGTTTGGCGAACTATCTCTTTTTGATCCAGGCCCACGTACATCAACTGCCACAGCAGTCACCGATGCCAAGCTCTTATCGCTAAGCCACGAAAAATTGATTCCATGGCTTAAAGGAAATCCAGAAGTTTCACTCCACTTACTTGCTCGCCTTGCTCAGCGCCTACGCCGCACTAACGAAGCAGTAGGCGATCTCGTCTTCTCTGA
>CAZSWE010000040.1:2010-8796 GCA_964610715.1 uncultured Candidatus Planktophila sp. | reverse complement strand
GGAAAAGATGGCGTAGTCACAATCAACGGCAAGAAGACCACAGAGCCTTATATCTTCGCTGGCAATAAGGCGAGCGAGCTAGATTTCAACGTCACAGTCCCTGAAGGAAAGATCTGGGTCATGGGCGATCATCGTGGAGCTTCAGCTGATTCTCGCTACCACCAGGATGATGTGAATAATGGTTTTGTACCAGAATCTAAAGTGACTGGACGAGTCTTAGGAATTATCTGGCCTATTAAAAACGTCGGTACCGTTCCGTCGCAAGATCCCCTCAAGTAACTTTTCACTCTCATGAAGGCAATCGAAGAACTTCTTCGTAACGCTGGTATCTCTCCTATTGCAGGAGTTGATGAAGCAGGTCGCGGACCATGTGCCGGGCCTCTAGTAATAGCCGCCGTCATTCTGAAAGATCCCTTCGCTCCAGAACTGGCAGCTGTGCGAGACTCCAAAGAAGTTCCAGAATCTAAACGAGAAGCGCTCTTTGATGTGATTATGGCAATCGCCGAAAGCGTTTCAGTAATCACTGTTCCGGCTGCAGAAGTAGATGAACGTGGGGTGCATGTAGCAAATCTTGATGGCATGCGCCGCGCAGTCAAAGGACTACAGATTGAACCTGCCTATGTGCTCACAGATGGTTATGCCATTGAAGGGCTGGCGATTCCTAACGTTGCTGTCTGGAAGGGCGATCAAGTAGTAACTGCAATTAGTGCAGCCTCCATCATTGCAAAGGTAACGCGTGATCGGATCATGGTTGAACTCGATGCAATATATCCGCAATACGGATTTGCTCAACACAAGGGCTATATCACTGCAGCTCATACTGCAGCGCTTCAAGCGCATGGCCCATGTGCAGAACATCGCAAGTCTTTCTCAAATATTGCATCTCTTCTTCGTTAGTTATACACAGCGCATAAAACGTTAGCCGCATGGTTTCTTGTGGCAATTTACTCTGCCGCCCATGGCGACAAGTACACGTAAGACAAGCCCAGGAAAGAAGCAACGGCTCGGCGCATTTGGTGAAGACGCTGTGGCGCAGTATCTACTTTCGCGTGGGGATGAAATTCTCGAAAAAAATTGGCGGGTGCGAGAAGGAGAAATTGATCTAGTCTCCTTAAGTACAGATGGCCTCTTCCATTTTGTTGAGGTGAAGACGCGCAGCTCGCTCGCTTTCGGACATCCACTCGAAGCCATTAATAGAGATAAGGCGCACCGTATGCAACGTTTAGCGCTGGCATGGCTGGCAACTCATGGCTGTCTAGGATGCGACTACACAATCGATGTTGCGGCAGTTCTCATCAGCGCTGATGGTTCACATACCCTTGAATACCGTGCGGCAATTTTATGAGTATCGGCCGAACAGAGTCAGTTGCGCTACTGGGACTCACAGGTAGCGTTGTTGAAATCGAAGTTGATATCGCAGATGGGCTTCCTGGTTTTTCGCTCTTGGGTCTTCCTGATGCAGCGCTCTCTGAATCTCGAGACCGCGTACGCGCTGCGCTGATAAATAGCAATGAAACCTGGCCCAATAAAAAAGTTACCGTCTCACTTTCTCCAGCATGGTTGCCAAAGAGCGGTTCTGGCTTTGATTTATCGATTGCACTTGCGCTTCTCATAGCGCAACAAACTCTGCCGCAAGCGCCCTTTATGCAGACAACAATCTTGGGCGAACTCGCACTCGATGGAAAGATTCGCGCAGTCCGTGGAGTTCTTCCTGCGCTCATCGCTGCTTATAAATCGGGTATTCGCCGTGCGATTGTGCCAGCAGCTAATCGCGCAGAAGCCCAATTGATGAGTGCAATGGAGGTTCTCACCTTTGCCACACTTCATGAAGTTGTTGTGTGGGCGCGCACCGGAACTACACCGCAAGTACAAGAACTTGATCTTGAGATAGACGATTCATCCACATACTTGGATTTTGCCGATGTCGCGGGGCAAGGCAAGGCGCGACAAGCGGCTGAGATTGCGGCAAGTGGGGGACACCATCTACTTCTTATCGGTCCACCCGGCGCCGGCAAGACGATGATTGCATCGCGTATTCCGACGATTTTGCCTGAATTAGATTTAGAACAAGCGCTAGAAGTGACTGCAGTTCACTCCATCTCTGGTGGCCTTGGGGATCGCTCGCCCATGTCACGACTTGCACCGATTATTTCGCCGCACCACACAGCATCGCGCGTGGCAATTGTTGGCGGTGGTTCGCACATCATCAAACCAGGTGCCTGCAGCTTGGCGCATCATGGTGTTCTCTTTATCGATGAAGCACCAGAGTGCGCAGTCGGCGTTTTAGATTCTCTCCGTCAGCCGCTTGAATCTGGCAACATCACAATTACGCGAAGCGTCGGTAATATAACTTTTCCAGCGCACTTTCTCTTAGTTCTCGCTGCCAATCCCTGCCCATGCGGCAAATTCATCGGTAAAGGTCGCGCCTGCACTTGCACATCAATTCAAGTCAGGCGCTATCTTGGCAAACTCTCTGGTCCGCTCATGGATCGAATTGATATGCGCGTCATCGTAGAACCAGTGGGCAGAGTAGAGATGGCGCAGACCGAACTAGGTGAATCCAGTTCAGTAATTCGACAGCGCGTCATCGCAGCTCGTGCAGCTGCAGCGCAACGTTTTGCAGATCAACCCTGGAAACTCAATGCCCAGATACCGGCTCGCGAACTTCGCAATACCTATAAGCCAGAACGCGCAGCGATGAACTTTCTACACGATGAGCTAGATCGCGAACGCCTGACAGCACGCGGACTGCATAAGGTCGTCCGCCTTTCATGGACTTTGGCAGATTTAAGCGAGCATCCAACTCCCACGCTCGCTGATGTGCAGCGGGCATATGCACTTCGCGAAGGGTCCGAGCTATGAAGATACCTGCGATACGACTGGCACTTCTTTCCGCAATTGAACCGGGCACACACTTTTGGACACGAGAAATTTTCAGCCACGGAGTTGAAGAAGTGCACTCAAGAATTATTGGACGAGCGTATGACCCGATCAAATATGCCAACATCATCGAAAAGGTCAGCAAATTTGATACAGATACAGAGTTTGCAAAAATTGAAGCTGCAGGTGCGCATCTGCTCATCCCTGAAGATCTTGATTGGCCTATCCGAGTCGATGATCTGGAATCTCCACCCATTGCGCTGATTATTAAAGGGCGCAGAGATCTCTTCACCAACCCATCTCTGGCCATTGTTGGCACACGTAACCCGACTCCATACGGAACCCGCATCGCAGGTGATTTTGCTGCAGGGTTTGTCGATCGCGAATGGGACATTGTTAGTGGCGGCGCATACGGAATTGATTCTGCGGCGCATCGCGGTGCGCTGGTAGCCGAAGGTCGCACTATCGCTGTGATTGCATCCGGTATTGATACGCCATATCCAACTGGAAATTCACGCCTCTTCGATGAAATCTGCGAGAACGGTGCGATTATCACTGAGGTCGTACCCGGAGTTCCTGCGCTGCCACATCGTTTCCTGACACGCAATCGCATCATTGCAGCGATATCGCAGAGCACGCTGGTGGTGGAAGCAGCATTTCGCAGTGGATCTCTTCGCACTGCTCGTGATGCAGCTCAATTACTTCGACCAGTAATGGCGATACCTGGTCCCATCAATTCACCATCATCTGAAGGTTGCCATCGCCTTATTGGCGAACGAGCAGCCGAACTTGTGACATCTGTTGCCGATGCTTGCGAATTGATATCGGCTCTTTAGGTACTTCTTCGATGTAATGAGAGAATAAGGCCATGAGTAACTTCCGTTCTGGGTTTGTCGCAATAGTCGGCCGTCCCAACACCGGAAAATCAACTCTCATCAATGCTCTGGTCGGTAGCAAGATTGCAATTACATCTCCGCACCCAAACACCACTCGCCATGCCATTCGCGGCATCGTCAATAACGAGGCCTACCAAGCTGTGCTCGTTGATACCCCGGGAATCCATAAGCCAAAGACGCTTCTTGGGTTTCGTCTCAATGCGGTTGTCAATGAGAGTTTGGATTCTGTCGATATCGTGATGATGTGTTTGCCAGCTGATGAAGCATCAGGTGCTGGAGATATCTTTCTCGCAGCCGAAATCGCCAAGTATCCACGTGCCAAGAAGTTTGCTCTAGTAACCAAGACAGATTTAGTCTCTAAGAAGAATTTAGCGACACGGTTGCTGAGCGTGAATGAGTTAGCGCAGGGATTTACCTGGGATGAAATCGTGCCAATTTCAGCAGCTATTCATGACCAGATTGGCCTCCTTGAAAAGTTAATTGGAGATGCCCTCCCTGAAGGCCCAGCGTTCTATCCAACAGATATGAAGAGCGATCAGAATATTCAACAGCTTATCTGCGAACTCATTCGCGAGGCGGCGTTGCGTGATGCGCGTGAAGAGTTGCCACATTCAATTATGGTCACCATCGATGAGATGTCAGAGCGTGAAGAAAAGGGCAGCCGTCCATTCTTCGATATCCATGCAACTATCCATGTGGAACGTGATTCACAGACCGGAATTCTGCTTGGCCATCAAGGTGAGCGTCTAAAAGATATTGGTACGCGCGCCCGTAAAGATATTGAACGTGAACTCGGAGCAAGAATCTTTCTTGGCCTACACGTGAAGGTCTCTAAAGAGTGGCAGCGCGATCCTAAGTTGCTCGAACGTCTTGGATTTACTGAGCGCTAATTGCACCTGTTGCCAGGGCAATCAAAAGCAAAGTGCCTAGCGCTACGCGATAGATAACAAAAGGCATGAAGCTCTTAGTAGCAATGTATTTCATCAACCATGCGATGACTGCGTAACCGACAAAGAATGCGGTGACGGTGGCCGCAAATATCTCTGGCAGTGAATAAACGGATGAAGCGTCATCACTGACTGCCGCTTGCAGTTGGTAGAAACCGCTCCCGAAGACTGCAGGAAGTGCCAGTAAGAATGAGTAACGCAGCGCCGCTTCGCGTTTGTAACCAAGGATTCGGCCGAAGGCAATTGTGGCGCCAGATCGTGAAACCCCAGGAATCAGCGCCAGCGCTTGCGCAAAGCCATATCCGATTCCATCGCGGACGTTGAGTTGGGCAAGTACCTTCTCATTCTTGCCAACGTAATCAGCGAGACCGAGGATTAGGCCGAAGACAATAAGCATCGAGGCAACAATCCATAACGCCCTAAAGTTATTGGTGATGTACTCCTCTCCGAAATAACCGAGCAGAACAATCGGAAGAGTTCCGATGATGATGAGATTTCCAAGGCGCGCTTCAGGCGAACCATCGCGCGTAAACCAAGCCTTAGCAATCGCCAGAATATCTCTGCGAAAGTAGAGCAGGACAGCAAGTTCTGTACCGATCTGCGAGATAGCAGTAAAGGCAGCTCCGGGATCTTTAGCGCTCGGTAAAAATTCTCCAGTGATACGAATGTGTGCGCTAGAAGAGATTGGTAGAAATTCTGTAAGTCCCTGAATCAAACCTAAGAAGATAGCTTCAAGCATGGCGAAAGTATCTCAAGACTTATTGCGTAGCTGGCTTACGGCTCGCAAGATATGAACCGATTAATACAAGTGGAAGGCCAATCAGCATGCCAACAGTCAGCGGTTCATTCAAAATGATGACACCTAGAACAACTGCAAATGCGGTATTGAGATAGGTAACCAGCGATCCACGCGCTACGCCAATAATGGCGGCAAGGGCGAAGAAGGCGACAAAGGCAGCGCCCGTTGAGAGAACTCCAAGGCCGATAATTGCACCGATTGCCTCATTAGAAATCTCATGTGTTGGCCACTGCACCACAGTGAAGGGAAGATAGAAGAGAGCAGTGAGCGCCATGGCGACTGCATTGATAGCAATTCCTGAAACATGTGGCAGCGCGCTCTGCACCATCATCACGGCATATGAATATCCGATTGAGGCAACTAGGACCATTGCAATCGAGAGCGGATCGGCAGATCCCGTAATACTTTCAATTCCGACAACGGCAATGAGTCCAATAAACCCAAGGACGATTCCAATCAGGCGAGTGTGATGCCAGACCGTTTTATCTCCACGCATCGAAGCGAAGATAGTTGCCCAAATCGGAACTGATGCAACCAATAGCCCCGCAAGTCCCGATGAAATCTTCTGTTCAGCGGTACCGATAAGAATCCATGGTCCAATCATTTCAAGAACGGCATAGAATGCAACATATTTGATTCCTTTAATAGATGGAATCAACTGCTTCTGTTTGATTGCAATCGGAAGCAAGATTGCGGCTCCGATAGCGGTACGTAAGAAGACCACTGTGGCAGGTGAAAAACCATTCTCGGGATCAACGGCAACCTTAATAAAGAGGTAAGGAATGCCCCATAAGAAGCCAACAAGAATGAAGAGAAACCAACCGCGACGGGACATTTAAGAGATAACGCTCCTATATAAAGAGATGGTCTGCTCGGCTACTGCATCCCACCCAAAGTGAGTTTCTGCGCGAACTCGTCCTGCTTTTCCGTACTTCTCTAAGCGAGCAGGATCTGCCATCAGTTCAGAAATCGCTGCACTGAGGTCAGCTTCAAAGCGAGAGTGATCTGGCGTGTAATCAACCAAGATCCCTGTCTCTTGATGTGACACAACTTCTGGAATTCCACCAACTCGTGAAGCCAGAACTGCAGTTTCGCACCCCATCGCTTCTAAATTAACAATTCCAAGTGGTTCATAGATAGAAGGACATAAGAAGAGCTCTGCTTGAGTAAGGGCGGCAGTGAGCTTGTCGTGGGGGAGCATCTCTTTAATCCACCAGACATTGGAACGAGTCGCTTGTAACTCGGCAATCAATGCGGCAACTTC
>CAZSWE010000040.1:0-1910 GCA_964610715.1 uncultured Candidatus Planktophila sp. | reverse complement strand
TTCTTCGGATCAACGTCGGGATATGCGGCAAGAACATCAGCGCGCATGCCATCGCTGACAGCAATGATGGCAGCAGCAGCTTCATAAGAAGTCTTTTCAGCCCATGAAGAAATCTGATATCCGCCACCAAGTTGTTCAGCTTTCCAAGGGCGAAGTGGTTCAAGAGAGTGTGCGCTGACGATATGTGGAGTGCCATAGAGAAGTGAAGCGGTATGGCCGGCCATGTTGGCATACCAAGTGTGGCTATGGATGACATCTACATTAGCTAGGTTGTTGGCAATCAAAAGATCTGTTGCAATCGCTTGCAGCGCTGGATTAGCACTTGAAAATTCGCTAGGTGTGTCATAGCCAAAGGCGCCATCTGTGCGAGGACCACCGAAGCAGTGAACATCAACTTCAATTCCAGAGACCTTGCGAAGCGCCTGCGTTAGTTGGACAACGTGTACTCCAGCACCGCCATAGACAGCTGGTGGCCACTCTTTAGTGACAATTCCGATACGAGTAGCGCTCACCTGCCAAGAGTATCGTCTTGCTCTAGATAGATTGAATCAACTTGGGTAGCCTTTGCCAATGGCTCGCTTTGAAACTCCACTAGGAATCGTTCTTGCGGGCGGTGAAGGCAAGCGATTAATGCCACTAACCGCAGATCGCGCAAAGCCAGCAGTTCCATTTGGTGGTTCCTATCGCCTCATTGACTTCGTACTTTCAAATCTGGTTAATGCAGAAATGCGTAAAATTGCAGTACTTACCCAATACAAATCACATTCACTCGACCGCCACATCACCACCACATGGCGAATGTCGACCCTTCTCGGAAATTACATCACCCCAGTCCCGGCACAGCAGCGCCTCGGACCACGTTGGTATACAGGTTCTGCCGATGCGATTTTGCAGAACTTCAATTTGATTCAGGATGAAAATCCAAATCACGTTCTGGTCTTCGGTGCTGACCACGTCTATCGGATGGATCCCAGCCAGATGTTTGAACAGCATCTTGAAACTGGCGCAGGAATTACTATCGCTGCGATTCGTATGCCACGCGCTGAAGCGCATGAATTTGGTGTTATTGAGTTAGCTGATGATGGCATCTCAATAAAGGCTTTCCACGAAAAACCAGCTAACCCACCTGCGATGCCAGGACACCCTGACCTCTCATTGGTTTCGATGGGAAATTACATCTTTAAGCGCGATGTCATGGAAGAGGCTCTCATCCTTGATTCAGAAGATTTAGAGTCTCGCCACGATCTTGGTGGCAACATCATTCCGATGCTGACAAAGGCGGGGGTCGCAAAGGTCTACGACTTTGAAAACAATGTCGTTCCTGGCGCAACCGAGCGCGATAAGGGTTACTGGCGCGATGTGGGTTCAATCGATGCCTACTACGACGCGCATATGGATTTAGTTTCTATCCACCCAATCTTTAATCTCTATAACCGCGAGTGGCCTCTTCTAACCAACCCACCATCACTTCCACCTGCCAAATTCAGCGCCAACGGAATTGCACAGGATTCAATTGTGGGAGCCGGCTCAATTATCGCTGGCGGCCACGTCAATCACACCGTTACGTCTTACGATGTTCATGTTGGTACTGGCGCCTTTGTTGATGGCGCAGTCTTGATGCCGGGAGTCAAAATTGGCGATCGCGCGGTAGTTCGAAAAGCAATTATCGATAAGAGCGTCATTGTTGAAGCAGGTGCGCAGATTGGCGTAGATCTCGAGCGGGATCGTCAGCGCTTTACCGTAACTGAAAGCGGAATTGTTGTCGTCGGTAAGGGAGCAATAGTTAAGGCGTAAGCCTTACTATCTCACTCGCTACAAAATCTATCGCCTGTGCAGCAGCCGGTGTGACCGCCAAATTGGTAAAGAAGCCGTGGATCATTCCTTCATAACACTTGTAAGTGGTGGCCACG
>CAZSWE010000039.1:2286-8993 GCA_964610715.1 uncultured Candidatus Planktophila sp. | reverse complement strand
CGCGAGCTACCAAAACTAGAACATACAAATGTCATTATTGAAAAGTCAGATATTGCAGCTGCGCTATCTCGCGTTGGTGATGCACCTGAAAAAGATGTGAAGAGCAATTTGGATGCGATGTTATTGATTGCCGAGCAAGAGCCAACTAACCACGCCCGCACCATGAAGTTTCAGTTCCTTGCGACCCCGGTTGAAATCAAGGGTTCCAATCGTGTTGAAGAAGTTCTCTTTAAGAAGACAGGCACCGATGAGACGTTTTCCATCAAGTGCGGCCTAGTCATTACTGCTATTGGCTACGAAGCAGCATCTCTTGAAGGTATTCCATATGAAAAGGGCAAAGTTGTTAACGTTGATGGCCGCGTTAAAGAAAACACCTATGTTGTTGGATGGGCAAAGCGCGGACCATCGGGTGTTATCGGCACCAATAAATCAGATGCTGCAGATGTGATGAAGTTATTGGTTGAAGATTTGAAAGCTCCAAAGAGCGCTGGCGATATTTCAGAGATCATCGCCCACAATAAAGTCGTTACTCAGATGCACTGGCAGGCTATTAACGAGGCTGAAATCGCTGCAGGTGAGCCTGTCGGCAAACCTCGCCGCAAGGCAGTAACTCGCGAAGAGCTCTTCAAGCATGCGGGGCTATAGCAAGGCTTAACCGTTAGGTCGCACTACATTCATCTTGGCGTCACTCCACTTTTGCACTTCACTGATTAAGTGCCGCCATGAAAACTCTGAAAACCTCGAAAATTAAATCTTTAGGTGGAGCGCTCGGATTAGCATCCGCGCTACTTATCTCTGTCATGTCGCCAGTTGCGACCGCCAACACATACTCACTTCCTAATGCGCCAACAAGCGTGACCTCTTACTTAGGAGCCAGTGGAGTTGTAGTGCGCTGGGTTCCTGGCGCAGATGTTAATCCTGGAGTTACTGGATATGTAGTTTCAGCCGGTGCGGGATCATGCCCGATTTTTGTGCCAGTGAAGAACAGCAACGTAGTCACACTTCCAGTTGTAGTTGGCCAACCAGCTGGAACACCAGTGGTTCAGGCAGTCAACGCATACGGATTTTCACAACCAAAAGCTTCGACGAAGTCATACACAGCGGCGCAACTGGCAACAGTTTCTTCAAGTGTTAACAAGGCTGTCCAAGTACTGCAGTTGAGCGATCTACACGGAGCGATTGAGGTAGGAAACTCCTTTGGCGCAGCTCTTTTGGCAAGCAACTGGGAAGCTGACCGCAAAGCAAATGCTGCAACGGTTGCACTCTCATCTGGAGATAACTTTGGTGCAGCCCCTCCTATTTCTACAGAATTTGAAGAAATTCCAACCATCGAAACACTAAATTCAGCAAAGCTCGATGTCTCAATTCCTGGAAATCACGAGCATGACCGCAATCTTGATCACCTCAATAAAATGATTGGTCTATCTAATTTTCAGTGGGTTGTTTCAAACTACGATGCAGAGTCACTTGCTGTGCTTAAGTCTGGTGAGAAGCAGATGAAGAACTTCACGATCATTGATCGTGGGGGAGTCAAAATCGGCGTTGTAGGCTCAAATACACCAGAAACCATCGAACAGGTATTTCCTGGCAACCTTGATTACAAGAGCGCAACAGGTGCCAAGAAGACCATCACCATTAACCCAGGAGTCGAAGGCGTAAATAAGGCAATCACTGAGGCTAAGGCTGCAGGAGCTGAGATTGTTATCGCACTTCTTCACCAAGGTTGGTTGCAGAATGCAGATGGAACTGCCAAGGGCCAACTCAATGAGTTAGCTGCTGAAATTAAAGGCGCTGTAGCAATCTATGGCGGACATAGCCACCAGACTTTTGCATCACTCATTCCAGGAACGATACGTACCAACCCTGTCGTACTTGGTCAGACAAGAAATGCAGGAGTTGAGTACACACGTACTCAGATCTGCATCAAGCGTGGAAAAGTTGTGGGACAGTCAATTCAACATGTATTGAAGTCAGCTGCTCCAACAATCACTACAGGCGTTGTCAGCACAGTAACAACACAAGATGCTGCAGCAGCTGCAATGGTGAAGACCTATAAGGATCAACTCACTGCAAAGCTTGATGTCAAGATCGGAACTGTCTCAGGAGTATTTCCTCGAGGCGGAACACCTGCAGTAGAGCGTTCTGGTGAAACTCCAATGGGTAATTACATTGCAGATCTTATGCGCGCTAAATACAAGACAGATTTCGCGGTTCAAAATGGTGGGGGAATCCGCGATACCTTCCCTGCAAAGACCTACCTTCCTGCAAATAGTTCACTCGTGCGTTCTGGGACAGGGGCACTCGATGTGACGCTAGGAGATGCATTCACAGTCTTCCCATTCGGAAATCAGATTGCTACCTCGGTAGTAACTGGTGAAAACCTATGGAAAGCCCTTGAAAATGGAGTCGGCGGAAACTATCCAGGCGATGGACGTTTCCCACAAATCTCTGGTTTCAAATTTAGCTTTGACTCAACAAAGCCGGTTGGTAGCCGCATTGTTGAAGTAACAAAGCTAGATGGAACTGCAATTCCAAAGGATGGAACTCAATACACAATCACAACTCTCGACTTCGTTATCTATGGCGGAGATGGTTATGTGAATGTTTTCTCACCTGATCGTGCCAAGGTTCAAGGTGCACTCCTTGATCTCTTTGTTGATGCACTGAAGGCTGATTTGGCTGCTGGGAAAGTCACCCAAGTTCCAGCACCAGATGGGCGCATCAAGAAAGTGGCATAGATCGTTGATTCGAGGGGAATCAAGAGCAGAGGCGCCTGGGTAACTAGGCGCCTTTGCTTTGCCCGGATGAGGTAGGGCCGCTTTGCGAGGTAGGCTTTAGTACGTGCGTTTCCTAAATGAACCGATCTTTGACCTCACCTACGACGATGTCTTTATGGCTCCCAGCAAATCAGAGCTCACTAGCCGTATGGATGTTGATCTCTCAACAAACGATGGCAGCGGAACAACAATCCCTCTCGTAGTTGCAAATATGACTGCAATCGCCGGTCGCCGTATGGCCGAAACGGTTGCTCGTCGCGGTGGGTTAGTAGTGATTCCGCAAGATATTCCAATCCCAGTAGTTGCTGAAGTCATCGCATCTGTCAAAGCCCGCCATACATTCTTTGAAACACCCATCACTCTGACTTTAAAAGAAACCGTTGCCGATGCCGCATCTCTTATTCATAAACGCTCACATGGAGCCATTGTTATTGTCGATGGCACAAAGCCAGTCGGCATTGTTACTGAAGATGATTTAGCTGGCGTCGATCGCTTCACACAGTTGAGTCAGGTCATGACCCAAGAGCTAACGATGATGCCGGACACACTTGATCCGCGCCAAGCCTTTGAATTCCTTAACGATCGCCTTCGCTCTGTGGCTCCAGTCGTATCTGCAAATGGCGACTTGGTCGGAATCATTACTCGCGTTGGAGCCCTTCGCGCCACTCTCTACACACCAGCAACTGATACCAGCGGCAAACTTCGCATCGCAGCAGCAGTTGGAATCAATGGCGATGTTGCCGATAAAGCAGCCAAACTTGTTGCTGCTGGCGCTGATGTGCTTGTTGTTGATACTGCGCACGGTCATCAGAAGAAGATGATTGAAGCCTTGCAGGCAATTAAGAAGTTAGGCCTGAATGTTCCTATTGTGGCTGGCAACGTTGTTACTGCAGATGGAGTCCGCGATTTAGTTGCAGCAGGTGCAGACATTATTAAGGTTGGCGTCGGACCTGGTGCAATGTGTACAACACGTATGCAGACAGGTGTTGGCCGACCACAATTTTCCGCTGTTCTTGAATGCGCCACTGAAGCTAAGAAGTTAGGTGCACATGTCTGGGCAGATGGTGGAGTACGTCATCCGCGCGATGTTGCACTGGCGCTCGCCGCTGGTGCTTCACAAGTCATGATCGGTTCTTGGTTTGCTGGCACATATGAATCTCCAGGAGATTTAATGCGCGATAGTTCAGGGCGCGCCTATAAAGAATCATTTGGAATGGCCTCAAAGCGCGCAGTCAGCGCACGCACTTCGCAAGAAGATGCATTTGATCGCGCACGTAAGGCGCTCTTCGAAGAAGGCATTTCATCTTCTCGAATGTTCCTAGATCCAAACCGTCCGGGCGTTGAAGATTTGATTGATGAAATCATCTCGGGACTTCGCTCATCATGCACATATGCAGGAGCTCATAATCTTGCAGAGTTCGCAGACCGCGCTGTGGTCGGTATTCAATCTGCATCTGGTTATGCAGAAGGCCGTCCACTCAACACTTCTTGGCGAGGATAAGAAGAAAATAGGCTTGAAATAGTGAGTTTTTCACCCTCTTAAAAAGCCTGTAGTATTCGCATTCGCAATACACAATTCAATAAGCGTGCGTAGCTCAACGGATAGAGCATCTGACTACGGATCAGAAGGTTAGGGGTTCGAATCCCTTCGCGCGCACAAGTTAAGCTCTCGGTGCCTTTCACACCGGGGGCTTTTCTTTTTCCAGAGACCTGGCTCACAAGTCATAGAAATGTATTGTCAAAGCACACCTATAGATTTACTCTCATGCAATGACTTATCAATTGAGAGATCTCAAGGATTCCGTAGTAGTAATCACAGGTGCAACTTCTGGAATCGGTGCAGCAGCTGCCAGGCAACTTGTTGAACTTGGTTGCAAGGTTGTGTTGAATGCACGCAACGAGAGCAGACTGCAAGGAATGGTTGCTGAACTCGGGGCCGAAAATGCGACCTACGTTGCCGGTGATTCATCAATCCCTGATGTTTCAAGGGCGGTAGCAAAGAAGGCAATTGATACTTTTGGAACAATCGATTGTGTTGTTCCAAATGCTGGCGTAGGAATGTACGGATCTGTTTTGGATTACAGCGATGACGAGATAACTCGAATGATGCGAACAAACTATGAAGGCACTGTGCACATTGTTCGCGCAACCCTTCCTGCAATGCTTGAAAAAGAAGCAGGCGACATAATAATCGTGGCGTCCGCTGCTGGCTTTCGTGGAGGTCCGACCGAAGCTGTCTATGCTGGAACTAAACATGCCCAAGTTGGTTTTGCTGGATCTTTAGATCGGGAGCTTCGAGAGAAAGGCGTTCGAGTCGCGTTAGTGTGCCCAGCTGCTACAGAGACAGAATTCGCTCTCAATGTAGGACGTATCGCAGGAGAGCCGCGTCAGGCTACTTTTCTTCGCCCTGATGATGTGGCATTCCAAATAGTTCAGATATTGCGCCAACCTAGAACTGTGCGCACCCATATCTGGACGCTCTGGTCGATACACCAGCCCAACCCGTAAGTGACCTTCATCTAGCGGACTTTCCTAAAATCGGGGAGAATTCCTAAATGAGACGGTCCGTGATTGCCCTTCTGGGTATAGCCCTTGTGCTTGGGCTCACAGGATGTGGTGAAAGTTCTAAGTTATATCCAGCGTCTAAGAGTGAAGGCGTCTTCTTCTCTGTTCCAACCAATTGGAAAGCTTTATCAACGGCTTCACTTAATAAGTATGAGAAAGAATCGACGGAGCCTGAAGGCGCAGCACGCCAAGCTCTGGTCAAATGGCAGATTGCATATACAACCAATAAGAAGTTAAAGGTTCCAGAAGTATTTAATTTAACAGCGCCATCGCAACCACTAGTTTTTGCGCGAGTTCGTGATTTGGAAAGCTCTGAGATTAATTCCGTCTCGTATAACACCCTAAGAGATGTGATCGTTCCTGTCACTCAAATCATTGCAGGTGATGATCCCAGTGCTCCAGATTTTCAAATACTGGTAGATCAGGAAGTTGTGCAGAAAGGTGCTCGCGGAGTACAAACTGTCTACAGCTTCTCGATTGACGATGTAGAGCAGACCATTAACCAAACATCGTTGATGTCTAATGACCGCACAACGATGTATATCTTCATTGTTCGATGCACAACCGAGTGTTATGCCAAAAATACGAAGAAAATTGAAGAGATTGTTTCTTCATTCACAGTAGAGGGAGCGCGATGAGCCAGGTTAGCCAGTTAGAGAACCGCCCGAGCAGACCGCGCGATACCGATAGAAAGACACGTATTCATCTCTCTTTCTATGACCGCATCAAGTTCTTACTGCTCTTTGCAATCACCTTTCTTGTACTTACCTGGTCGAGCCTTGCTGAAAATCCAATTCTTAGCGTTGAAGATGGGTTGAGGAACACTGCTAGCTCTAAATCATGGCTGATAGTTCTAGCCGTTATTGAAGTTATCCGACAGATTCACTTTATTTTGGCGGAAGTTTTAGCGCCGTATCACGGAATTTGGAAGCGTTACTTTGACTTTGTTGATCGTCAAATCCATCGCTTAAGTGATTGGACTCGTTTTCGCCTCTCGCGTGCCATTAAATGGGCGCTCATTATCTTCCTCCTGGCAGTCATTCTCGGTGCAATTTATGACGAACCTCCAGTAAAGGCGCTCTTCTTAGCGCCAAAGGCATTCCTCTCTGCTCTGCCATTTTTGGCACAGCTCATGTTTGCTGTCGTCTTTATCGTTATTCAATTTGCAGCGCTTTTCTACTTCTTAAGTCGTGGTGGCGTTGATACCTATTTCCCGGATGACATTCGTACCCGCTTTAGTGATGTGTGGGGACAGGACCATGTTCTTAACCGCATCCGTGAAAACTTGCTCTTCCTCGAAAATCCGGAATCAATTGAAAAGCATGGCGGATATGTGCCTGGCGGAATTCTCTTGTGGGGCCCTCC
>CAZSWE010000039.1:0-2186 GCA_964610715.1 uncultured Candidatus Planktophila sp. | reverse complement strand
GGAACTCTGCAAGCGTTACTGACTGAACTTTCAGGGCTTAAGAAACCACGCGGCTTCTTCAATCGTATTGTGCGACGTACCTTAGGTATGCGCCCAAAGAATCCACCGAAGTATCGAATCCTTGTTGTGATGGCTACCAATATGCCGGAATCTCTCGATGAAGCGCTCCTTCGTCCAGGACGTATTGATCGTATGTATCGCGTTGGATATCCAAGTAAGGCCGGACGTATCCGCACCTATGAAGGCTATCTATCAAAGGTCTCACACTCACTTACTGCCGAAGAGATAGACAAGATTGCAACGATTACTCCGTATGCAACGGGTGCAACAATTAAGGACACCATTAACGAAGCACTGATTATGGCGATTCGTAATGGTCGTACCTCAATTGAATGGTCTGACATCATCAAGGCCAAGCAACAGAAAGAGCTTGGACCATCTGAGGATGTTGAATACATTGAGCGCGAACGACATGCAGTTGCAGTTCACGAAGCGTGCCACGCAGTAATGGCTCATCGCACTCGCCAACATATGTCTATTGATTTAGCAACGATTGAAAAGGGTTCTGATTACTTAGGTATGGTGGCAAGTATTCCGCCAGATGATCAATTCACTCGCTGGAAGAGCGAATACCAATCAGACATTTTGGTATCTCTTGCATCTCTTGCAGGCGAAAGAATGTTCTTTGAAGGCGATAACTCATCCGGTGTTTCAGGTGACCTCGAGAGCGCAACCACCATTGCATCGCTGATGGAAGGCCATTGGGGAATGGGTTCAACTATTTCTTCACATGTCAGCAATCGTCGCTTTGAAATGGGCGCACCTGGCGGTCCAAAAGGAAAAGATGACACAGAGAAGCAGATGAGAATGGCTCTCAGTGATCGTATTGAAGAGAACTTAGGCAAATTGCTAATTCAAGCTGAAGAAATCTTGCGCGAAAATCGCAATCAGGTATTGGCTTTAGCGCATGCTCTAGAGACCTATAAAACAATGTCCGGAGAAGATGTTGCTGCGGTCATCGAAGGAGTTCAAGGCTCAATCGTTGATGGCCGCCCATATCTCGATCCTAATTTCTTGGCAGAGATTGAGAAATATCACAGCGCATCAGTTGTCGCGCATCGCGAACATAGAGTTCCAGACGTGCATTTACCAGTGCTTGGATAAGCAGGTATCTTTATCCAGTGAGCAAAGTCTTCCTCTTCGTGGCTATTGATGTGCAGCCAGGTAAATTCGATGAATTTGTGTCGAAACTTAACCAGCACGCAGCAGTAATCCGCACCGAAGCTGGATGTGAGCTCCTAGAGATTTACCGCGATACCCAGAAAGAGAACGTAGTTAACGTCTGGGAAATCTGGACCGATCGTCCTTCATGGGATGCTCATATGGTCAATGAGAACAGCAAGAAGTGGCAAGCAGTTGCCTCTGACTTGGTCTTCGGTGAAACAATTACAGTTATGGATGCCCTTTCATGAGTTCAATGACGCTCTCCATCGATTGTGGTGGTCTCTTTATAAAAAGCTGTGTTCTTGATGAATCCGGCACCATGCATGCAGCGCCCACTCGCGTTGAAACACCTTATCCGCTATCAACTAAGCGCTTTCTTGACACTGTCGAAAAGATTGCCAAGTCACTTCCAAAAGCACAGCGCGTCACTGTTGGTCTACCCGGAATGATTCGTAATGGCGTCGTTGTTGCTACACCTCATTACATCAATGATGCAGGCCCACACACTCGCATGAACCCTGAACTTAAAGAGCAGTGGTGGGGTTTTGATGCTGAAGCTGCTATTGCAGAACGCCTAGGTATTCCTGCGAAAGTTCTTAACGATGCTGAAGTACACGGTGCTGGCGTTGTAACTGGTTCGGGCTTAGAGATTGTTATTACCTTGGGTACTGGACTTGGCTTCTCTGTCTTCCATGGCGGAAAGCTCTCTCCACACTTTGAAATGTCTCATGCCACAGTACGTCGTAATACAACCTATGACACATGGATTGGCGATCGCGAACGTCGCCGTATGGGAAATACCTTCTGGTCACGTCGCGTGCGCTTGATGGTCTCAGAACTTCGCCCAGTATTTCTGTGGGATCGTCTCTACATCGGTGGCGGAAATTCACACAGCATCCAACAACGCGACTTAACGTTGATGGGTGATGACGTTGTGATCGTCCCTAACTCTGCAGGCGTTG
>CAZSWE010000038.1:0-9004 GCA_964610715.1 uncultured Candidatus Planktophila sp. | reverse complement strand
CTTTGACTTAGGAGCGGCCATTACTTAGTCACCTTCTTCTTACCGGCAATTGCCTTACGTGGACCCTTACGAGTACGAGCGTTTGTATGTGTGCGCTGACCACGTACAGGAAGTCCCTTACGGTGACGAATACCTTGGTAGCTCTGGATTTCAACTTTACGACGGATATCGCCTGCGATTTCGCGGCGGAGATCACCCTCGATTTTGTAGTTAGCTTCGATGTATTCACGAAGCTGTGCAAGCTCTGCTTCTTGCAGATCTTTAACGCGAGTATCTGGAGAAATTCCAGTTGCCTTCAGCGTTTCGTGGGAACGGGTTAGACCCATTCCAAAAATATAGGTGAGTGCAATCTCAACACGCTTTTCACGTGGAAGATCGACACCGACTAGACGTGCCATTTATTCAACCATTCTGTATCCGGAGGTCCTCCGCAATGCTCCTCAACATTCTGTTGAGCCCTGGCCTACCGGTCCGGGGGTCTTAACTATTTCTAGTTAAGTCGCATCACGCGTACTTATTGTCTGGGTATTAGCCCTGACGCTGCTTGTGACGAAGATTTTCGCAGATCACCATTACGCGACCCTTACGACGAATGACTTTGCACTTGTCGCAAATCTTCTTCACGCTTGGATTAACCTTCACGCGAATTTCCTTTTGTTAGTGGCGAGCCACTTACCTCAACAATTACTTGTAACGGTAAATGATTCGACCCTTTGTAAGGTCATATGGACTTAGCTCTACGATCACACGGTCAGCCGGCAGAATACGAATGTAGTTCTTTCGCATCTTTCCACTGATGTGTGCCAAGACTTTATGTCCATTTGTTAGCTCAACACGGAACATTGCATTAGGTAACGCCTCAGCAACAGTGCCTTCGATTTCGATCGCACCATCTTTACTTGCCAAGGATCAATACCTTCTTCTTTGTTATCGAGTGAACGAACATGGTCGAGCCCCCCAAAAATCCTGCGGATTTGCGAGAGACGCGAAGGGAGATTCTATGGCCAGCCCCCCTTATAAGGGAAATCGCCTGAAAAAGGGGGAATTAACCCCGCCCGCGTGGCAGAAATGTGCTCGCTACAAGGATGGAGAGGCCGATAAAGACAGCGCCGGTGCCAGATCCCGCTGCCAGCAGCCCAGCCCCAGCTGGGATGACAAATTGGCCCAATCTATTTCCGGTCAATCGAGTTGAGACCGCTAGAGCGCGTTCTTCAGGAACTGTCAGTTGAGAAATCAGAGACATTGTTAGCGGTTGCCCAACGCCAAGTGAAAAACCGGCGATAAAGACAATCGCGCCAAGAATCCATGGATTCGGTGCGAACGCCATGGCAGCACATGTAACAACCGTGATTGCATTACTTGTAACCAACAACTGCTTGGTCGAAAAACGCGCACTGAGGTGGCCCAAGAAATATCGAGATGCCATAGATGTTGCAGCTCTTATCGAAATAATGACTCCGATTGAGAAGGCTGAGAATTGATTTTCATTTCCGTAAAGTGGCAAGAAAACAACGAGTATGTCGGCAGTTGAAGAGATAGCAAGTGACATAAAGACTGCTGCAAAGATGCCTGGTTTCTTTAAGAGATTACTTGCCGCCCGCAAAGTGCCTATCTCATCTTTTCGGGCGATAACAGTTGGCGCATCCTTGCGCCATGAGATCACTGGCACCATTGCAAGAGCAGATAGCGCAAGCGCTAGTGCAAAAGCTGCGCTCGTTGATTTTGGAATAACACCGGTAGATCCCGCAACAAGAGTGGCAAGGATTGGACCCAGCATCTGACCAAGGGATGCGCTAAATGTGTATCTGCCAAAATGTTCTTCGTACTTATCTGTCGGACTCTTGAGTGCGACCATGGTCTGGCCGCCCACCATGCATGCCAAATGCGCAAGCCCTGAGAGCGAAGCGCCTATTGCAAGAATCGCAAGTGAATTAGCAAAGAGAAGGATGGCAGCTGAGACCCCAATGAAGAAAGTTCCAAAGATAACGAATCTTCCTTCGCCAACTCTTCCAACCATCCGGCCAAAGGTCAGCGCTAATAAAACTGGAAAGAGCGCATAGATTGCTGCGATAAATCCAATTGTTGCCGCCGTTGCGTTGAGTTCAAGTGCGCGATAAGTCATCATCGGGCGAATTACATAGATTGCGCCTTGAGTAATGGCAGAGCTAAAGAGAAGTTTATTTGCCCAGCCCATTGAAAACATAAGCGTTAGGCGTCTGAGACCTTACGAACTTTGCGCATAATTCGAGCAATAACTGGCGTGAAGAGTGCAATAAAGAGCACGACGTAGAGAACTTTGGATAGCGGTGAAGCAATCAAAGTTCCGTAGTCTCCCCCACTAATCTGCAGAGCGCGACGGAATTGTAATTCGAGGTTAGGGCCGAGGATCAGACCAAGGATGAGCGGGGTAATCGGCATTCCAAATCGGCGAAAGAGGAAGCCCACAATTCCAATTGCAATGGCAACTTGCACGTCAAAGATTGAGGTTTTAACGGCATAAGAGCCCATCAAGGCGAAGGTAACAATCCCTGCAAAGAGATAGGGACGTGGAATGCGAAGCAACTGCACCCATACTCGCACAAGTGGCAGATTGAGAATTAGTAGCAAGGCATTGCCGATAAATAAAGAAGCAATGAGCGTCCAGATAAGTGCGCCGTTAGTGAGGAAGAGCGTTGGACCAGGTTGAATTTGATAAGTTTGAAAAGCAACCAGAATGACTGCAGCAGTTGCCGATGTCGGCAAACCTAACGCCAATAGCGGAACAAGAGCTCCTGCAGCATTGGCATTATTGGCAGCCTCAGGACCTGCCACGCCTTCAATTGCGCCATGGCCAAACTCTTCTGGATTCTTAGAAAGTTTCTTCTCAATTGAGTAACTGAGGAAAGTTGGAACTTCCGATCCACCAGCAGGAACAACACCTAGAGGAAAGCCAAGGAAAGTTCCGCGAATCCATGGTTTCCAGGAACGCTTCCAATCATCGCGCGTCATGAGGGCCTTGCCCTTCATCGGAATTACTTTCCATCCTGAATCTTTAAATCTACTTGCTAAGTAGAGCGCTTCACCGAGAGCAAAAATTGAGACAATGACAGCTACGGTAGCGATGCCTTCAAGTGCTGCATCACTTCCAAAAGTTAATCGCGATAAACCTGATTGCAGATCTGCGCCTACAAGTCCTAGGGCAAGTCCTATAGAGAGTGCGATAAATCCTCTAATTTGAGATGAGCCAAGTAGGGATGAAACGGTTGTGAAGGCGACCAACATCAGCGCTACATAATCTGCTGAACCAACTTGAATCGCTAAATCTGCAATTGTTGGCGCAGTAAATGCCAGAACAAAGGTGGCAATAGTGCCTGCAACGAATGAGCCAATGGCTGCGGTGGCAAGGGCGGCGCCAGCACGACCACGCCGCGCCATCTTATTTCCTTCAAGGGCTGTAATCACAGAGCCTGATTCGCCAGGAGTGTTGAGCAGAATAGAAGTTGTCGATCCGCCATACATAGCGCCGTAATAGATTGAGGCAAACATGATGAGAGCCGAAGCTGGGCTCACTGTGTAAGTAATTGGCAATAGGAGCGCGATTGCTAACGCAGGGCCTATTCCAGGAAGAACTCCAACGAGAGTTCCAAGAAAAGTTCCAAGTAGTCCAAAACCAAGATTGGTAAGGGTTAGCGCACTTGCAAAACCGTTTAGAAGCGATTCTAAATTACTCATAACAGCCCCTTAAATATTCCAGCCGGTAGTTGCACATTGAGGAATCGGGTAAAGGCAAGATAAATCAAAGTGATAAAGAGAGTTCCAAATATCGCCGAACGGCCATGGCGCTTATTTCCAAAAGCTACGGTAATGCCAAAGAAGGTCAGAGATGCGGCAACGATAAATCCTGCTCGTTCAATCAGTAAGAGAAATGCTAAGAGGCTAGCGAGCACAAGTGAGAAGGCTCGGTAATCAGATTTCTCGATAGGGGTTCCTTCTATATGTCCTTCAGGTACTGCGGTATCACCACGCAGAACGTTGATAAAGAGAATTGCGCTAAGGACCATCAGCAAAGTGGCGACGGCATAAGGAAAAACTCGAGGACTAATCGTTAAATTAAAGGCTGGTAACTCGACGCTATAGGTGTCCCAAGCGACTATGGCGCCCACAAGAAAGAGTGAGCCCACAAATGTGAGCTCACTCTTTCCGCCTTGAGGCAATTTCATTGCAATAAGTAAACCTTTTCGATTACTTAATCAACTTGAATGCAGTGAGAACATTGAGGATCGCTGTATCTTCAACTTTGATCCACTTAGAGAAAGCATCACCTGAGCGATATTCATCAATCCATGACTTAGCGACCAAGGTCGACTTCCATGATGGAGTTGAGTGAAGTGCATCGATGACCTTTACAGTGTTGAGGTAATCCGCAGCAGATAGGTCTGCTGGAGCAAGAATTCCACGCCAGTTACCGAATGTGAGATCCACACCCTGCTGAACGAGGGTCTTGCCCTTGATGACCTTAAGTGGCTTTGGAGATGTGACCGCAAGAACGCGCATCTTTCCAGCCGCAACGTATGAAGAGAACTCTGAAGTTCCAGATACACCTACTGCAACACGTCCGCCGATTACGTCAGGTACGAGTGAACCGCCACCTGAGTAAGGGATGTAGTTGAGGTCTGTTGCCTTGACGCCAACAGTTTCAGCAAGAGTTGCCACTGTTACGTGGTCAACGCCGCCGTAGTTACCGCCACCGATAGCCACAGCCTTTGGATTCGCCTTAATGTCATTAAGGAGGTCTGTGATTGTGCGGTACTTAGATGAAGTTGGAACTACAAATGCTTCTGCTTCACGCATAACACCGGCAACTGCCTTTGCTGTTGTGATTGAGAGTTTTGAACCGTTAGTTGCAAGTCCACCAGGCATAGCAAAACCTGTGATCAAGAGAAGATCTTTGCGATCCTTCTGGTCGTAGAAATATCCAAGACCGAGAGGCGCGTTTGAGCGATAAGTAACGGTGTAATCCTTAAGAAGGCCTTCCTTCTTCATAGCATCGCCAATTGCGATTGCAGTGGTTCCGTAGCCGCCACCGATATTTGATGAAGAAACCCATTCAAGTGAGCCGTAAGGCTTCATCTCTGGATACCACCAGCGAAGTGTTCCTGCGAATGAACCGGTTGCGACCTTGGCGCATGTTAAATCAGTTCCATTTACTCCGCGGCCAGCAGCTTTAACGCCTTCGCGTAGACATTCATCTCCAACGTTTGCCTTACTAGCTGGCTTAGCACCTGCTTGCGCAGATGGAGCAGCAAGAAGCGATGCAGCTAGAGCCACAACACCCAAGGCAATAATCTTCTTCTTCAACATAACTTCTCCTTTTGGCAGCCCTGGATATCAGAGCCATTGAAGGAGACTAGAGGCAAAGTGCCTTGAAATAAAGGACTTTTGATAACAAATTGGTACCGAGATGAGATATCTAGGCGAGCAAATCTGAAATTTCTACACCAAAGCGCGCGAGCTCAGCCTTGCCGCCATCGAGGCTGGTGAGAACAAAGGGTTTTCCATCTGGGCAGATGGTGTAACTATGTTCGAAATGCGCACCGCGTGATTGATCCACTGAGACAACGGTCCACTCATCAGCCAATACCTTGGTCTTGGCGCTTCCACGAGTAATCATCGGCTCGATAGCAAGAGCCATGCCTGCTGTAATCGTTGGACCGTTACCCGCCTTACCAAAATTTAAAACATGTGGCTCTTGGTGCATCTCTGTACCGATTCCATGGCCACCGTACTCGAGCAAGATTCCATACTTACCTTGAGAGACTACATACTGCTCGATTGCAAATCCGATATCAGAGAGGCGTGCGCCGTTCTTGCCGGCTGCAATTCCCACCCACATAGATTCTTCGCAGACATCCATCAACTTCTGATCTTGCGCATCGATCGCGCCAATTCCTACTGAAAATGCAGCATCTCCATGCCATCCATCAACAATCGCGCCACAATCAACAGAGACAAGATCGCCTTCATTGATGACGCGGGGCCCAGGAATACCATGAACAATCTCGTCATTTATAGAGACACAGATTGTTGCTGGAAAGCCGTGATAGTTCAGGAAGTTAGAGGTGGCGCCGCGTCTTTTGATATGTGCTGATGCGATTGCATCGAGTGCGCTCGTTGTCATTCCCGGCTTAATTGCCTCGCGAATCAACTGATGAATCTCAGCGACGACAATTCCGGCACGGCGCATCACCTTGAGTTGATCAAGGTTTTTGAGCTGGATTGCCATAGTAATTAGCCGTGTACGCGGCTTAGCGCGGTAATTGCGCGTTCGGTAATTTCAGAAACTTCACCTTCGGCAGCGATTGTCACGAGCAGCCCCTCGGTGCGATAGAAGTGAACAATAGGCGCAGTCTGCTCTTGATAGACAGATAGTCGCTTTGCAATAACTTCTTCCTTGTCATCTTCGCGCTGATAGAGCGCGCCACCACATGCTGAACAGTTTGCAGCATCTGCTGCTGCAGGGGCGCCGCAATCTTTACATGTGCGACGTGAAGATAGGCGCTTAATGATGATTGAGTCATCGATTGCTAGTTCAAGGACAGCATCAAGTGGTGTGCGCTTTTCAGCTAGAAATGCACGAAGGACTTCAGCTTGAACGGTATTACGTGGAAATCCATCGAGGAGAAAGCCATTTGCTACATCGTCATGGGTGAGGCGATCTTTAACCATCTCATTGGTTACTTCATCAGGAACAAGTTGTCCTGAATCCATATAGCCCTTTGCCTGCAGACCAAGAGGTGTGCTCGCTTTGAGATTTGCGCGAAAGATATCCCCCGTTGAAATATGGGGAATTGAATAGTGCGCGGAGAGAAAAGCTGCTTGAGTTCCCTTGCCAGCACCTGGTGGACCTACCAGGACAAGACGCATTACTTCAAGAAACCTTCATATGAACGCTGTTGCAACTGGCTTTCGATCTGCTTAGCAGTATCAAGACCAACACCAACAACGATGAGGATCGCAGTTCCACCGAATGGGAAGTTCTGCGTCGCACCGAAGAGGATGAGGGCGAAGATAGGAATAATTGCAACGAGAGCCAAGTAGAGAGAACCTGGCGCTGTAATACGTGAGAGCACGTACTGTAAATACTCAGATGTTGGACGACCTGCACGGATACCCGGAATAAATCCGCCGTACTTCTTCATATTATCTGCAACCTCATCTGGGTTGAAGGTAATTGCCACATAGAAGTAGGTAAAGAAGATGATGAGTGCAGAGTAAGCAACCATATAAATTGGGTGATCACCGCTGACGAGGTTTCGTGAAACCCAGACAGCCCATCCTGATTGGCTATTGGTGAAGTTCACCAAGAGTGAAGGGATATAGAGAAGTGATGACGCGAAAATTACTGGGATAACACCAGCTTGGTTAACCTTGATAGGAATATAAGTTGAAGTTCCGCCGTAAGCCTGACGTCCCACCATGCGCTTTGCATACTGCACTGGGATTCGACGTTGCGCCTGTTCGACGAAGATAACAGCTGCAACGATCAAGATACCTACTGCGCAGATAAAGAGGAATGCGAAGAGACCCTTCTGAAGTCTGATTGACCAGAGCTGGCTTGGAAAGCTTGCTGCGATGGATGTAAAGATCAAGATTGACATACCGTTACCAACGCCGCGATCTGTAATGAGCTCACCGAGCCACATGATTACAGATGTACCAGCTGTCATAACAACAATCATGGTGACGATGCGCTGCCATGAAGTATCAGGAATGATTGGAAGTGAACATCCTGAGATCAAACGACCTGGCGTACGAGCAACAGCAACCAAACCAGTTGACTGCAAGATTGCTAGACCGATTGTGAGGTAACGGGTGTACTGCGTAAGAGTTGCAGTTCCTGACTGTCCTTCCTTCTTCAACGCTTCAAAACGTGGGATAACCACGGTGAGGAGTTGAACAATGATGGATGCAGTGATGTAAGGCATGATGCCGAGTGCAAATACTGAAAGCTGAAGAAGTGCTCCACCTGAGAAGAGGTTGATGAGTCCGAAGAGCCCGCCGCCTTGTGCCTGATCGATACATACCTTGACGTTTGTATATGAAACGCCAGGTGTAGGTACGGTTGAACCAAAACGGAAGAGCGCCATGATTGAAAGAGTGAAGAAGATTTTCTTACGAAGTTCAGGCGTCTTAAAGGCCATTCCAAATGCTGACAGCATCAATCTTCTCCCTCGTTCAATAAACTAATTAGGACTTACAGTGTTGCAGTTGACCCACCAGCAGCTGAGATCTTCTCAATCGCTGACGCTGAAAATGCATGTGCTGTGACAGAAACCTTGACTGCGATTTCGCCATTTCCAAGAACCTTTACAGGCAAGGAATCGCGAACTGCACCCTTTGCAATGAGATCTGCAACAGTTACATCGCCACCCTTTGGAAAGAGTGCGTTGATTGTTGAGACATTCACTGCCTGGTATTCAACACGAGCTGGGTTCTTAAAGCCGCGAAGCTTAGGCAAACGCATTACGAGTGGAAGCTGACCACCTTCGAAACCTGGACGAACCGTGTTTCGAGCATGTGTTCCCTTACCACCACGACCTGCAGTCTTACCCTTTGAGGCTTCACCGCGACCCTTACGAGTCTTATCTTTTTTAGCACCTGGAGCTGGACGAAGGTGATGAAGTTTTAGAGTCATCTTTATTCGACCTCCTCTACCTTGATCAAGTGGCGTGCAGCTACTGCCATGCCACGAATTTCTGGACGGTCTTCCTTAACAACAACGTCATTGATGCGCTTGAGTCCGAGTGAACGAACAGTGTTGCGAATCTCTGGCTTGTTGCCAACGGTTGACTTAACTTGAGTGATCTTCAAACGTGGCATTAGGCACCAACTGTCATCTGTGAAGCGCGAATAATTGCTGCTGGTGCAACATCTTCGAGCGGACGACCGCGACGAGTTGCAATCTGTGCAGGTGACTCGAGCATCTTGAGCGCTGCAACAGTGGCGTGAACCATGTTGATTGCAT
>CAZSWE010000037.1:0-9246 GCA_964610715.1 uncultured Candidatus Planktophila sp. | reverse complement strand
ATCTTTACCTCATCAACAATCTTGGCCCATTCCCAGCGCAGCCCACGATCTTCAAACTCTTTCGCTTCATGCTTAAAGCGATGGACTTCTTGAATCACTAGAGATCCTGATTCAAGAGAGCCCACAGCTACGCGTCCGCTAGAAGCGCCAAGATCGATTGCTGCACAGAACTTCATGGTGGTTTATCGCAAGAAGGCTGCTGATACTCCACCATCAACAGGGATATGTAGCCCGGTTGTCAGTGAAAGTTCTCCGCTAAGAAGTACAAAGACAGCGGCTGCAATATGTTCTGGCAGAACTTCCTTCTTCAGAATAGTTCGCTTGGCATAGAACTCACCGAGTTTAGATTCTTCAACGCCATAGACAGCTGCGCGATTTGCGCCCCATCCAGATGAGAAGATTCCTGAACCCTTAACAACGCCATCAGGATTGATGCCATTGACGCGGATGCCATGTTCACCAAGCTCTGCGGCAAGTAGGCGCACTTGGTGTGCTTGATCTGCCTTGGTAGAGCCGTAACCGATGTTATTGGGACCGGCAAAGACGGAGTTCTTAGAAGAGATATAGATGATGTCTCCGCCCAGTTTCTGGGCAAACATCGCCTTGGTTGCTTCGCGCGATACCAAGAAAGATCCGCGCGCCATGATGTCATGCTGCAGATCCCAATCTTGCACCGTTGTCTCAACAAGTGATTTGCTGATTGAGATACCAGCGTTGTTGACCACGATATCGATACCACCAAAAGCTAAGTTGGCAGCAGCGATTGCAGCAGCGATAGCGCCTTCATCGGTGACATCCATGGCGATACCAATCGCCTTATCTGAGTTACCGATCTCAGCAGCAACAGCAACCGCGCCTTCTTTATCGCGATCTGCAACGACAACACATGCGCCTTCTGCAGCAAGTCGTAGCGCAGTAGCCTTTCCAAGACCAGATGCTGCACCGGTAACGAGTGCGATGCGGCTAGCAAGTGGCTTTGGTTTAGGTGCGCGCTTAAGTTTTGCTTCCTCTAAATCCCAGTATTCAATGCGGAACTTTTCAGATTCTGCAATTGGGGCATAGGTAGAGAGCGCTTCCGCGCCGCGCATGACATTGATTGCGTTGATATAGAACTCGCTGGCAACGCGCGCTGTCTGCTTATCTTTTCCGTACGAGAACATGCCGACGCCTGGCACCAAGATGATTGCTGGGTCAGCTCCACGCATTGCAGGTGAATCTTTAGCGGAGTGACGTGCGTAGTAAGCAGCATATGTTTCGCGGTACTTCTCATGAAGTTCAGCAACCCGAGTTAACACTTCTTCAAGAGGTGCGTCTGGTGCAGTATCAAGCACCATTGGCGAAATCTTTGTACGTAAGAAGTGATCTGGACATGATGTACCAAGGGCTGCCAACCTAAAGAGTTCAGCGCTTTCGGTGAAGTCGAGAACAACATCAGCATCAGTAAAGTGGCCAACCATTCGTACATCGCGAGATGCCACACCACGTAAGTGAGGTGCAAGCTCTGCAGCGCGCGCTTTGCGAGCAGCTGGATCTAGCGCCTTGTATCTTGCAACAGCTGCGCCGAATGGGTTCTTCTTGCCCTTAGCCTTGATAAATTCTTCAGCCTTGGTGATTGCAGCAATGGAGCGCTCTTCGCACTCTTTACTTGTTGCGCCCCATGTTGTGAGTCCATGGCCACCAAGAATGCAGCCTTTAGCCTTTGGATTTTCAGTAGCTATCTTTGCCATATCTAAACCAAGTTGGAATCCAGGGCGACGCCAATCGACCCAGAGAATTTCATCGCCGAAACATTCACGCGTGAGCTTCTCGCCATCAATAGAGGTGGCGAGAGCGATGATTGAATCTGGATGAAGGTGATCTACATGGTCAAAGGGAACAAGGCCATGCATCGCGGTATCGATACTTGGGGCAGCGCCCGTCGTACCAAAGCGACAGTAATCAAAGAGCGCGACCATCTCATCTTCATGTTCAACGCCACGATAAACATTCTTTAGCTCCTTAAACTTCTCTAACTCAAGAGCTGCTAAACCTGGCTCAGTCAGCGTGCCGAGATCACCGCCAGAGCCTTTAACCCAGAGCACCGTTGTCTCTTGGCCAGTTGCAGGGTTAGGAACAGAGCCCTTTGCCGAGGTGTTGCCACCGGCGTAGTTGGTAAATCTCGGCTCCGAACCTAAACGGTTACTGCGCTCCAGAAGTTCTTTTACAACCTTTGGTGCCGACATTATGCGCCCCATCCGGCTTGAGCGCCGCCGACTCGTTCTGCTGCAATCTTTTCGGCATAACCGCTACGTGCATATGCGCTCTTTGGATCAGCTTCTACACCAATTTCGCTGCGGAGTTCATCAAGTAGTACGCGCACATCTGTGTTGTATGCGTTCATCAAGATGTCATTGCCACCAAGAATATCGCCAGCCTGTTGCGCCTTCTTCAGCGCTGCATGATCAACAAGGAGCGCCTTTGCAACTGCTTCCTGAACGTTTGTAATTGAGCGAATCTGTGCAGGAATCTTCGGTTCAATGTTGTGGCATTGATCAAGTACATACGAGACAGGCGTGCCGACATCAAAGCCGCCATTCTGGTTTACCTCGTGCATGATGCGGAAGAGCTGGAATGGATCTGCAGCTCCCACAATCAAGTCATCATCGGCATAGAAGCGTGAGTTAAAGTCGAATGCACCTAGGCGCTTTTTGCGAAGTAAAAATGCAACGATGTATTCGATATTTGTTCCTGGCGCATGGTGGCCGGTATCGACGCAGACTGATGCCTTCTCGCCAAGTTCGAGGCAGTGGACATAAGAAGTACCCCAGTCAGGAACATCGGTTGAATAGAAAGCTGGCTCGAAGAACTTGTACTCCAGCAACATGCGCTGGTCAGGCCCTAAGCGGTCATAACACTTACGAAGTGAGTCAGCTAGGCGATCTTGACGCTCTGCCAAGTTATCTTGGCCAGGATAGTTAGTACCGTCGGCAAACCAGAGCTTGATGTCCTTGGCGCCAGTCTTATCCATAATGTCGATACATTCGTAGAGATGATCAACTGCCTTCTGGCGAATCTTGGCATCTGGATGACAGACAGAACCTAACTTGTAATCATCATCTTGGAAGGTATTTGAGTTGATGGTGCCAAGGCGCACACCGAGTTCAGCTGCGTAATCAGCAAGGTGCTTGTAATCATCGACCTTATCCCATGGAATATGCAACGCTACTGATGGAGCAGCTCCGGTGAACTTATGCACCTGTGCCGCATCGGCGATCTTCTCGTAGGGATCTCGTGGCACACCCGGTTGTGCAAATACCTTAAAACGAGTTCCGGAGTTGCCGTAAGCCCACGATGGAGTCTCAATCCAAAAGCGCTTGAGTACTTCCTTTGCTTCCTTTGGTGTTGCCATTATCCGTGCTCCTTTACCTCGTTGTTAGTGAAACTATTTATTCGTTACTTCAGATAGAAAACATCTTCGAGCTGCAAGAATCCTTCATCAGGGCGCTTGCCATCGAGGGCGATAAAGAAGGGCGCCATATCTGCCTGCCAACGTGCATTTACTTCACGCCCTGCCATTCCTGCCTTTGCGGCTGCCAGATCTGGAGTCTCGAAGTAGCCAAAGAGAGTTCCATCGCTGCGATCTAAGAAGAGGGTGTAGTTAGTCCAGCCGGTTTCGCGTAGCGCCTGCAACATATCGGGCCAGACTTCTGCATGACGACGCACGTATTCATCCATCATCTCAGGACGAACCTGTAAGCGAAAACCAACCCGTTGCATTGTTAGATGCGCTCCTTCATAAATGCGAGTGCTGTACTTGCGAGATCATCTGAATCGCTCCAGAGATTTCGCCAGACGCATAGTGTATTTGAGAGAGCAGGATCGACAACAGCCGATGAGAATGATTCAAAGGTAATCGGCCCTTGGTAGTTAATTTTCTTAAGGGCTGCAAAGAATGTGTCGAAATCTACATTTCCGGAACCAAGGTATCCGCGGTGGCTTTCGCCGATATGAACAAAACCTAACCTGTCACCAGCTGCTAGAACTGATTTCTCCATGCCATCTTCTTCAATATTCATGTGATAGGTATCAAGGTGCACGAAGGCGTTAGGACGATTTACCTCGTCAAGGAATGCAAGGCCTTCAATACCGGTATTAATAATGTTGGTCTCGTAGCGGTTAACAACCTCGAGATTGATATTGATGCCCTTATCGCCAGCGTAATCAGCTAAGCGCTGCATGGCAGCGACTGAGTTGGCGCGATTCTCCTTTGAGGCAGGGCCTGGATATTTACCAAGAGAGCAGTAGAGAACACCGCAGAGTTCAGTTCCGCCAAGTTCATGCAGGACATCAGTTGCCTTACGTAGGAGCGCATCTCCCTTAGCAATAATTGATTGATCTGTACTTGTGACATCAGTTGTAGGGGATAGGCCTAAAGAGGCATGTGCGCGCACGCCATATTCGGCAAGTAAATCGCGAGTCATTGCAGTATCAACGTTCCATGGATCTAAGAGCGCAATTTCAACATAGTCATAGCCAGAACGAGCCGCGCCTGAGATTGCAGCGCGTGCACCTTGCTCAGACCAATCTCCAGCCCACACAAGCGCATGGCCACCAAATTCAAGTCTCTTTGCTACCGACATTATTACTCTCAATTCTTAGAAGTAACTTTCTTTAACTGTTCAAGTTGTCTTAAAAGAGATTCAGGCAGTTCCCCGAAGGGAACTGCCTGAATCCGTAGAACCTTGCCTCTAACTAATTAATTTAGAACTAATTAAATTAGAAGTTGTACTGATCTACGTTGCTCTTTGTGAAGACAGTTGCTGGTCCGAGGATGATTTCGTTTCCTACTGCACCCTTTGTCACCTTACGTGACTTCAAGCCCTTGTCGCCCTTACCGGACTTAACAGTGGCTCCAACATTTACCTTCTGCTTCTTGTTGATGATTGAGTTTGCAACCTGGACAGCTACGTATCCGAAGTTCTCAACATCCCATAGTGATGCCTGAGCATCTGAACCATCCTTGATATATGTCTTCATATCGTTTGGAAGACCAAGGCCTGTTACGAATACCTTGCCCTTTGATGCAGATCCGCTGACGTACTTAGCAGCTGCAACGATACCTACTGATGTAGGAGCGACAATTACCTTGAGGTTTGGATACTTCTGGATAAGACCCTGTGTCTCAGTTGTTGACTCTTCTGGCTTATCAAGACCATAAGCAGTTGCAACTACCTTGAGCTTTGGATACTTAGCAGCGATTTCCTGGTTCATAAATTCGATCCAGACGTTCTGGTTTGTAGCATCTGGTGTAGTTGAAAGAATTGCAACTTCACCTTCGCCACCAGCTAGGTCGTTAGCTGAAGCAGCAAGTGCCTGGCCAATACCTTGTGATGATGCCTGGTTGATAAATACTGAACGGCCCTTTTGTGCAACGTCAGAATCGTATGTAACAACTGTTACACCCTTCTTACGTGCTGCGCTTAGTGCAGGGACGAGAGCATCCTTATCGTTAGCAGCAAGAATGATTACGTTGTAACCAGACTGTACTGCTGCGTTGATTTCCTTAACCTGTGCAGCTGCAGTAATTTCTGTTGGGCCCTTGTATGCACAAGTTGCCTTGAGTTCCTTACATGCGCGCTGTACGCCCTTGTCAGCAGCTTGGAAGTATCCAATTGTGCCGAGCTTAGGAATGTGTGCGACCTTCAATTTAGTTGCTGCAGAAGCAGGTGCAACTGATCCTGTTACAAGTGTTGTTGTAACGAGAGCAGCTGTTGCGATTGCTGCTAGTAGTTTCTTCAAGGTGTTTCCTTTCGTTGAAAACATTGTGAAATTATTTTTTAACTTCACATCGTGCCTGGTTCAGGACAGGGACTGTCTGAGCCCGTGCCAAAACTCTAAGGGGGCGCAAGGCAAACTACTAGTGCTGATTTATAACGATTTGGTGAATGTCTTGTTATTAAAAGCGAAAATCCCCGATGGCTGAACAGTTGAATTGTTCAATCATCGGGGATTTCTCCCAAGTGATTTAAGCCTTATTGGAGGCGGTTGCTCGAGCTCTCTTGTACTTATCGACCATAACCGGGGCGGCTACAGAAATCAGAAGCAAGATACCTGTGACGATGGTGCGCCACTGGGCGTTGATTTCTTGGAGGGTAAGCCAAGATTCGACGCTGCTAGCAAGCAATACACCAGCAACAAGGCCCCACATAGTTCCGATACCACCGAAGATAGAAACTCCACCAAGTAAGCAGGCAGAGATGACGAGAAGTTCTAGACCAATTCCGTTATCTGCTTGCGCAGTTGAGAAGCGGAAGGTGTAGATAACGCCTGCAACGCCTGACATAAAGCCGGTGAAGGTAAAGACGATGATCTTGTGGCGAACAACGTTGATACCGGCAAAGCGAGCAGCTTCTGGGCTCTGTCCGATTGCAAGTGTGCGACGACCGAAAGCGGTGTTGTGCAATAGCAATCCAAAGAAGAGTCCGAAGATGATGATGATTGGAAGGGTCTGCGGGATAAAGGTGGTTCCAATAGTGTCAAAGCCCCATGTGGTCCAGAACTCTGGGAACTCATTGACAGTCTCTGTACCAAGAATTCCATTTGCAATACCGCGATAGAGCGCAAGCGCTCCGATAGTTACTGCAAGAGAACCCAGCCCTAACTTGGTGACCAAGAATCCATTGATGAATCCACATGTTGTTCCAACTGCCATCGCAATAAGAATTGCTAGCCAGATTGGCGCACCTGCGGCGTACGAATAGCCCAGCATGGCGCTACTGAGAGCCAAGATTGATGCGATTGATAAATCAATCTCACCGGTGATGATGAGGAAGATCATCGCAAATCCCATGATCAGGATTTCACTTGAGTTAGAGAAGATCTGTGAGACGTTAATTGAACTCAAGAAGTTATCTGTAGTCATTGATGCCAAGACCCAGACTGAGAAGAGCAGGGCCAGGATTGCTGTGTCCCAGGACTTACGTACTTTAAAGGTATTTTTCTCAGACACGGTTAAACCCTTTCCTTAATTCGTTGGGCCAGTAAGGCTTTCTCGGTTCTTCGTGCCAGGACACGATCTGCATAGATTGCGACAATAAGTAGGAAGCCGTTGATGGCTGCCTTCCAGAATGCATCGACGCCAAGGGCGGCAAGAGCGCCTTGGATTGTCTGCACGAGTAGCGCACCGATAACAACACCGACTGCAGTACCTGCGCCGCCAAGAAGACCAATTCCACCGATAACGGCAGCTGCAACAACGGCAAGCTCCTGTCCGTAGAAAGCGGTGGAGTCGACCTGTGCAAAGCGCATTAAGTAGAAGACACCTGCGATTCCGGCAACAAATCCGCAATAGATATAGGCCAAGAATGTTCTGCGGAATACCTTGAGGCCCACGAGATCTGCGGCTGGTGGATTGCTTCCAATTGCATAGCAATCACGGCCAGCTTTGGTGTACTTCATAAACCAGGCGACAACCACCATCAGGATAATTACCATCAAGAATGGGAATGGCAGCAAGCCACCGAAGGTTTTCTGGCCCAGCGAGAGCAAGCTAGGTGGCATCTCTTGCGCGTTGTAATCCACAGAGTTTGAGACAACGTATACGCCACCGCGAACGATGTAGAGAGTTCCAAGAGTCACAACAAGAGATGGAAGGCGCAGACCTGCAACAAGGAGACCGTTTAACGTGCCAACTGCGATACCGACTGCGCCACCGATAACAAAGCACTGCCACCATGTAAATGATGGGTTCTTGGCGCAGAAATCTGCGACCATCCATGCAGAGAATCCGGTAGTTGATGCAATAGAGAGGTCGATATGGCGCATAATCATGACTGGCGCCATGCCAATCGCCAAGAGCGCAACGATCGCAGTTGCTGAAAGCAGGTCGCGGGTTCCATCCCCTGTCACAAAGCGAGGATTAATAAATCCAGTAATTCCAATACAGAAAATCAAAATTACGCCAAGGCTAGCTTCGCGACCAAAGGTTCGCTTCTTTAATAAAGATGCCACTGTTAGATGCCCTTCTTTCCGGTGGTAGCTGCTGCGATGACATTTTCTTGGGTTGCTTCCTTGCGAGAAAGCTCTGTGACTTGGCGACCTTCGCGCATCACAATGATGCGATCGGCCATTCCGAGTACTTCAGGGAGTTCGCTAGAAATCATCAAGATTGCCTTTCCTTCACCGGCAGCCTTATCAATGAGCTTATGAACTTCAGCCTTGGTGCCAACGTCGATTCCGCGAGTTGGTTCATCGACAATCAGTAAGTCCGGATTTGTAGCAAGCCACTTGGCAAGAACTGTCTTCTGCTGATTTCCACCAGAGAGACGATCTACCGGGTCTGATTGATCGGCATATTTAATACTCAAATTCTCACGCCATTCATTGGTAAGTGCGCGCTCTTTCTTAAAATTAAGGAAGATGCGCCCTTTCAGGCGATCAAATGATTCCATGGAGATATTGCGATTGACGCCTGCCACCATAAAGAGGCCTTGTTGACGGCGATCTTCAGGTACAAGCGCAATTTTTTCTGCCATCGCAGAAATTGGGGAGTGCTTCTTGAGCGGCTTGTTATTAATCTTCACTGAGCCTGACTCATATGAATCTACGCCAAATATAGAGCGGGCGATTTCAGAGCGGCCAGATCCAACCAAACCTGCGAGCGCGACAATTTCTCCCTTACGCACAGTAAATGAGACATTGCGGAAATACGCTGGGTTGGTGAGGTCGTTTACCTCAAGGACTACATCGCCAATAGGGTGATCTGTCTTTGGGAAGAGCTCGGTGAGTTCGCGGCCCACCATCTCTTTGATGACAGTCTGTAGATCTGTATTTGAGATTGACTTCTCAGAGACCGTTGCACCATCGCGCATGACAGTGATGAAGTCAGAGATTGCAAAGACTTCATCGAGGCGATGGCTTACGAAGATTACTGCCTTATTGGCTGCACGCAGATTACGCATCACAGTCATGAGGCGTTCCACTTCAGAGGCAGAGAGCGCAGCTGTTGGTTCATCCATCAAGATGATGCTGGCATTCATCGAAAGCGCCTTAGCGATTTCAACCACTTGCTGATCTGCAATAGATAAACCACGCGCTTGTCGCTTTGGATCTAACTCAACGCCTAACTCATTAAAGAGTTTGCGCGCTTGTGATTCCGCCTCTTTCCAATCGATGGCAAGACCCTTTTTAGGCTGGCGACCAACAAAGACATTTTCAGCAAGAGAGAGATCGAGAAAGAGTGATGGCTCTTGGTAGATAACTGCAATA
>CAZSWE010000036.1:0-9276 GCA_964610715.1 uncultured Candidatus Planktophila sp. | reverse complement strand
ACCAATGAAGTCCGTGAGGTCAACCGAGTAGTACTTGATGTCACTAGTAAGCCGCCTGGAACGATTGAATGGGAATAGGAACTCGATAATGTTTAGAACTGCGAAGGTAGCAACAGTTGCGCTAGCGCTCATTGCAGCAACAACGCTCACAACTACATCTGCACAAGCTGCTGAACGTCCCGTCACCGTACCTGGTTGCAAAACTCCGACGTCAAAGAGCTCGACACCTAAGACGGTCAAGCAACCAGCTGCGACAGCAAAACCAAACGCTAAGACCCTCACCTTTAAAACTAATTGCGGCGATATCGTAATTTCAATGTTGGGCAACAAAGCGCCCATCACCGTTAAGGCGATTTCTACTTTGGCCAATGCCGGCTACTACAACAAGACCCTCTGCCACAGATTAACGACAGAGGGAATTTTTGTTCTGCAATGTGGAGATCCAACCCTCTCAGGTGGAGGTTCTCCAACTGGATGGAAAGGTTATGCAGACGAGAATCTGCCAAAGGCGGGCCCAAAGAATTACCCAGCCGGTACCGTTGCAATGGCAAACTCAGGACCTAAGACAAATGGCTCACAGTTCTTCTTGGTTTATCAAGACACTCAACTGGGACCTAACTACACAATCTGGGGGAAGATCACCAGAGGCCTTGATTTAGTACAGAAGATCGGCGAAGTTGGCGCTTACAAGATGAGCGGAACTCAAGCGATGTATGCGCCTGATGGTTACCCAATTCAGATGGTAGAAATCGTCCGAGCTAGCGCCAAATAAAGCTTATAAATTAATCTGTATTAACAATCTTAAAAGCTTCAGCGATACGACCTTCAGGAAGTCCGCCAATACCGGCGTTACGTTGACCCCATTCACGCAACATCTCTTCCAGGTTATCCATATGTCCTGTCTGTGATGCATGTTCTTTCAGCGCTGCAATTTTAAAGTGGAATGTGTCGGTGATATCTACAAAGTGATCTGGATGAGCATGTCCTTGCATCCATACTTCGCGGACTTTCCAAGGCTGTAGCCCCTCTTTTTCAAGTAAATCGGTAAAGGCGTAAGGGTTACGGGCATCAGGGTAGACAGCCTGAATAGTGGCTTCACCTGCAGCTAAGTGATCAGGGTGGCTTGCGCCAATACGTTCCCAGTTTCTTTCGGGTGATTGGCAGATGATGCGATCTGGTTGGACGCGACGAATCTGGCGAATAATATCTTTGCGTAGCTGCAAGGTTGGCTCGAGATGGCCATCGACATAATTTAAAAAGGTGACATCGCTAATTCCGAGGGCTGCACATGCTGCGCGTTGTTCACGTTGACGTACCGCCGGCATCTCTTCGCGAGAGTATTCGGATGCTTCGCCACCTTGATCTCCATTAGTGCAGAGTACGTATGAGACAGAAATTCCTTGTTGTACCCATTGTGAGATGGTTCCAGATGCGCCAAAGTCGGAATCATCGGGGTGGGCATTGACCACCAGAACGCGCTTGATTTCTGAATCTGCTATCGGTTCCACAACTCACCTTTATCTTCTCGTGTGGGTGAAGCCTAATAGACTGCCCGCCATGACCGTGACCGACCCATTGCTCGAGGGACTCAACCCCGAGCAACAGAAGGCGGTTGCGCATGCTGGCTCTCCTTTATTGGTAGTAGCAGGTGCAGGATCTGGCAAGACGCGCGTATTAACAAGACGTATTGCCTACATCATGGCCAGGCGCGATGTGCGCCCCTACGAAATCTTGGCAATTACCTTTACCAATAAAGCGGCTGGCGAAATGAAAGAGCGCGTCGCTGATTTGGTTGGCCCTATCGCTAAATCGATGTGGGTCTCTACTTTTCACTCATCATGCGTTCGTATGTTGCGCCAGGAAGTTGAACGGCTGGGATATAGCAGCACCTTCAGCATCTATGACTCAGCAGATTCACAGAAGCTGATTTCTCGAGTGATGGAGACTCTTAATTTAGATTCCAAGAGATACCCCGCCCGCCAATTTCAACATCTGATATCAAATGCCAAGAATGAGTTACAGACTCCATATGAATACTTAAGTAAAGCCACCAATCAATTTGAAACGATTGTGGCTGACGTTTACACCATGTATGAAAAGCGGCTGCAGCAAGCAAATGCTATGGATTTTGATGATTTGATTATGAAAACAGTGCAGGTGCTCCAGAAGCATCCTGAAGCAAAGGCGCGCTTTCGCTCACGCTTTCGCCACATCTTGGTGGATGAATATCAAGATACCAACCATGCTCAGTACGCCCTCATCAAAGAGCTCACCGGCACCGAAGGCGATGGCTTTCCAGTAGCCGAACTCTGCGTAGTAGGAGATGCCGATCAATCCATCTACGGATTCCGCGGGGCAACTATTCGCAATATCTTGCAATTTGAGGTCGATTACCCAAGCGCCACCACCGTGCTCCTTGAGCAGAATTACCGTTCTACTCAAAATATTCTCAACGCAGCCAATGCTGTCATCACCAAGAATGAATCACGGAAAGAGAAGAACCTCTGGTCAGATGCTGGTTCTGGCGCACCCCTGACTGGCTATGTCGCCGAATCTGAATATGACGAAGCTGAATTCATTAAATCTGAGATTCGCTCTCTACAAGATTTAGGCCACTCCAATCCCGGAGACACGGCTGTTTTCTATCGCACCAACGCACAATCTCGTATCTTTGAAGAAATCTTTATGCGCGCAGCTATTCCTTACAAAGTAGTCGGTGGCTTGCGCTTCTACGAACGCAAAGAAGTGAAGGATTTACTGGCTTACTTACGAGTGCTGGCAAACCCTGATGATGAAGTCTCGCTCCGCCGAATCATTAACTTACCTAAACGTGGCATCGGCGACCGCGCTCTCGAAGAGGTCGAAGCCTTTGCAAGTGCACAAGGAATCTCTTTCTGGAGGGCGCTGCTGCGAGTTACTGAGGCAACGGGTGTGCCTAATAAAGCTGCACAATCAATTGTTACCTTTACTCAGATGCTGATTGCGCTACAGACTCTTGTTGAGGCAAAGACCAAGCCATCGGTAATCATCGAGGCAGTACTTGAACAATCAGGGCTGATGACAGAGTTAGAAAACAGTAAAGACCCTCAAGATGAAGTCCGCGTTGAAAACTTACAAGAACTTGTCTCAGCTTCTATGGAATATGAAGAGCGCCCCTTTGAAGAGCTCGGCGAAGATGAAGAGATTTCACTTTCGGGCTTCCTCGAGAAAGTTTCTCTCGTTGCAGATGCCGACGAGATTCCTGATGGTGAAGACCATGGGGGAGTTGTTACCTTGATGACTCTTCACACCGCCAAAGGTCTTGAGTTTCCAACTGTCTTTCTGACCGGTATGGAAGATGGAATTTTTCCGCATGCGCGAACCCTTGATGATCCCCGCGAAATCGAAGAGGAACGACGTCTGGCATATGTGGGTTTAACTCGAGCCGAAAAACGTCTCTACATTTCTCGCGCTGAGTATCGACTCACCTTTGGTTCACCTCGCTATAACCCTGCATCACGTTTTCTTGATGAAATTCCAGCAGAGCTCATCGAATGGAAAAATGAAACTCGTTCTAGCTTCTCGCCATCTGCTGTAAAGAAATCTCGCCTTCCATCTGCGCCACCTCCACGTGCAACTGGAAAGAAATCAACTGCGATGGAACTTGCAGTCGGACAGCGTGTGTCACATGACACATTCGGCCTTGGGACTGTTGTAGCTCTAGCAGGCGATGGAGATAAGGCAGAGGCGACAATCAACTTCGGCCAATATGGCGATAAACGCCTCTTGCTGCGCTACGCCCCTGTCACAGCTCTTTAAAATAACCACTTAAGATTGCCCTATTAACGACGCGCACCCATGAGGAGCAATTAGTGGATCTCTACGAATACCAAGCACGCGATCTCTTCGAAAAGCACAACGTTCCTGTTTTACAAGGAGCTGTTGCAACGACTGCTGAAGAAGCGCGAAACGCCGCAGCGAAGATGGGTGGCAAAGTTGTTGTTAAGGCACAGGTCAAAGTTGGTGGCCGCGGTAAGGCAGGCGGAGTAAAGCTAGCAATCGATGCCGATGATACTTTTGAAAAAGCTGGCGCAATTCTTGGCATGGATATCAAGGGACATACCGTTCATAAGGTGATGATTGCGCAAGCCGCACCAATTGCCTCTGAATACTATGTATCGATTCTCCTTGATCGCTCTAACCGAACCTTTCTCGTTATGGCATCTGTTGCCGGCGGAATGGATATTGAAGAAGTTGCACATACTGCGCCAGAAAAATTGGCCAAGGTTCCAGTATCTGCAGTAGAAGGAATTTCATTGGCAAAGGCGAAAGAGATTGTTGCGCAAGCACAGTTCCCAGCCGACGTTGCCGACCAAGTTGCTGATGTTCTCGTTAAGCTCTGGGAAACTTTTCAATCAGAGGATGCAACTCTCGTTGAGGTAAACCCACTCGTAAAGACTGAAGATGGCCGCGTCGTTGCGCTCGATGGCAAGGTCACCCTCGATGAAAATGCAGATTTCCGTCAGCCAGACCATGAAGCCCTTGTCGACCATGACACTGCAAATGCTCTAGAAGCAGCAGCGAAGGAAAAGGGTTTGAATTACGTAAAGCTTGATAACGGTCAGGTTGGAATTATCGGCAATGGCGCAGGCCTTGTGATGTCTACCCTCGATGTCGTCGCGTATGCGGGCGAAAAGTTCGGTGGCATGCGCCCAGCAAACTTCCTTGATATCGGAGGCGGCGCTTCAGCACAGGTAATGGCAGATGGTCTCTCAATTATTCTGGGAGATCCTGACGTTAAGAGCGTCTTCGTCAACGTCTTTGGTGGAATTACTGCATGTGACGCTGTTGCAAATGGCATTGTGCAAGCGCTCGAACTACTGGGTGCAAAGGCGACAAAGCCAATCGTGGTGCGCCTCGATGGCAATAACGTCCTTGAAGGACGTGCAATTCTTAACGCTGCTAACCATCCTCTGGTCGAGCAAGCCGAAACTATGGATGGAGCAGCATCACGCGCTGCAGAATTGGCGGCAAAGTAATGTCAATCTTTATCAATTCAGCAAGCAAGGTCATTGTTCAAGGAATGACAGGTTCTGAAGGTACAAAGCACACTCGTCGCATGTTGGCATCTGGCACCAAGGTTGTTGGTGGAGTAACACCAGGTAAAGGTGGTCAAGTTGTTGATATCGATGGCACATCGCTACCGGTCTTCAACACAGTTGCCGAAGCTATGGCAGCAACAGGTGCAAACGTTTCAGTGGTATTTGTGCCACCTAAGTTTGCGAAAGCTGCAGTCATCGATGCCATCGATGCGGCAATGCCGCTTGTGGTTGTCATTACTGAAGGAATTCCAGTACATGACTCTGCCTACTTCTACGCTTACTCACTTCAGAAGGGCAAGACACAGATCATTGGGCCTAACTGCCCAGGTTTGATTAGCCCTGATCAATCTAACGTCGGAATTATTCCTAGCGATATTACTAAGCGTGGACCAATTGGACTAGTCTCAAAATCAGGAACGCTTACCTATCAGATGATGTACGAGCTACGCGATATTGGATTCTCGACTGCAGTTGGTATTGGTGGAGACCCAGTAATCGGCACAACTCATATCGATTGCTTACGCGCATTCCAGGATGATCCCGAAACAGAAGCGATTGTCATGATCGGTGAAATCGGTGGTGATGCCGAAGAACGTGCCGCTGCATTTATTGCAGAGTATGTTCGCAAACCTGTCGTGGGTTACGTTGCAGGCTTTACTGCGCCAGAAGGAAAGACCATGGGACACGCAGGTGCAATCGTCTCTGGTTCATCTGGAACTGCGCAGGCAAAGAAAGATGCTCTCGAAGCAGCCGGTGTAAAGGTCGGTCAGACTCCAAGTGAAACAGCGCAATTAATGCGCGGTCTACTAGGCCGATAGCACGTTCAATGCAACGCGTCCTCTCGGTCTCGTTGTCACACGTCATCCGTAGCGCTGCAACTTTATTGCTGCCATTTTCATTTATCGCACTGATTGCATGGGCGACAGCTGGAAGTGCCAGCGGCAGTACCTCTGATCCCATTCGCGGCGCAGTATGGATTTGGCTCGGCGCACACCATCTTCCCTTTCAATTAGCGCTTCCGCCAACCTCACTTCCTGGCTATCTCACCTTCCTTCCCATTGGTGGCTTGGTTCTTCCCTTCTTAGTTATTCGTGCGACATTTAACCGAGCAATCGATAGATTGCAGGGCGACTTCCATGACATCAATGGTGTGCGACTTATTTTCTCTTCTATGTATGCAGTTTTACTTACCGCACTTGCCTTCTTGAGCGGCTCAACCGCTGTTACTCCACAGTGGTACCTAGCGCCCATCTTTGGATTTCTTCTATGTCTCCTTGCCACCATGAGCGCCGGATATCGTGTTCACCCTTCGCGCTCTCTTCGCATTGCACTTCGCGTTACTGCAATTTATATAGGCGTTGCTCTCGTGGTTACCACGCTCTTACTCATTCTTAACTTCACGCAGGTAAAGAACATCACCATCTCTCTTCAACCAGGTTTCTTTGGTGGCCTCCTACTGCTCTTTCTCAACGTGCTCTATCTCCCCAACGCAGCAGTTGCAACCGCTGCCTATTTCTCGGGAACAGGTCTTGCAGTTGGAGCCGGAACAATTGTTTCTCCATGGTGGTATCAATTGGGGCAGTTACCGGCACTTCCTCTCTTAGGAATTTTGCCAACTTCGCGTCAACCGCTTGCCCTCTTGGGAGTTCTCTTCTTCATCGGACTTGGCGTTCTCTTGGCGCGTTGGGCTCTTGCACATGGAATACAGACTCTGATTCAGAGCTATCTCTTCACCATCGCACTTGCAACGCTGCTTGCGTATCTTGGAAGCGGTGCACTGCTCACTGCTGAGATGGGTGCAATGGGAGTCTCTATCTGGAAGTTTGTTCTATCGATTGCACTTGAAATCGGAATCGGAGCAGCAGCAACAACATTCATCATGAATAAACGACTTTCGGTAAAGAGCTAACCCATGAAGCGAATCGTCGTTTTGGCATCCGGTAGCGGAACGCTGGCACAGGCGATATTTGATGCAGTAACAGCTGGACAACTTGCCTGCGATATTGTCGCCGTTATCTCTGATCAAAAAGATGCACAGGTATTAGACCGCGCTCATCGCGCCAAGATTGAGACCTTCACAATTCCAATGTTGGTCGATCGCAGTGAATGGGATCGCGAACTCGAGACCTTGATTGCAGCACTTCGCCCAGATCTAGTTGTCAGCGCAGGATTTATGCGCATCCTGTCGCATCGCATCACTGAAAAATTTCGCATCATCAATAGCCATCCAGCTTTATTGCCGGCATTTCCCGGCGCACACGCTGTCCGCGATGCCCTTGCGGCTGGCGTAAGCGAGACAGGGACCACGATTCATTGGGTAGATGCTGGAATCGATACTGGTGAAGTGATTGCGCAAGAGAAGGTGGCGGTTCTTGCGGGAGATACCGAAGAGTCACTCCACGAACGCATTAAGATTAAGGAACGAGGTCTCATCGTCGCGACCATTGCTGCACTGCTTCCCACACTCAAGCAAGATCCTCGCTAGAAAATTATTTGGAGAAAAGGCAATGGCTGATCGCAAACCCATACGACGCGCACTAGTGAGCGTCTATGAAAAGTCACGGCTCCTGGAACTGGGTAAAGCTCTGCATGAAGCTGGCGTTGAAATTCTCTCGACAGGATCAACTGCTAAAACCCTTGCAGACGCCGGCATTGCAGTAACTGAGGTCAGCGAATACACGGGCTTTCCAGAGATTATGGGTGGCCGCGTAAAGACGCTCCATCCACGCATTCACTCTGGAATTTTGGCAGATCAGAATAACCCTGAACATCTAGCAGCTATTGCAGATCTTGATATCGCACCCTTTGATCTCGTTGTCATCAACCTCTATCCCTTTGCGGCGACCATTGCATCGGGTGCCGATTTTGCAGAATGCATCGAGCAGATTGATATCGGTGGTCCATCGATGTTACGTGGGGCTGCCAAGAACCACGAATCAGTTGCAGTTCTATGCCATGAAAGCCAATACGACCAAGCTATTGCAGCCCTGAAGTCAGGTGGCTTTACCGATGAAGAACGTAAGCGCTTAGCTCTCGATGTCTTTCGCACAACAGCTGAATACGATCTGACAATCGCTAGTTGGCTCGGTTCGACCATCAGTTATCAGATGCAAGATTTGGATTGGTTTGGACTCATTTACAAAAGAGATAACGCTCTACGTTATGGAGAAAATCCTCACCAACAGGCCGCTATCTATCGAGGTGGGCCACCTGGAATTGTGAACGCTGTGCAGTCACACGGCAAAGAAATGTCCTTTAACAATTACACCGATGCCGATGCAGCTTGGCGCGCAGCTTTAGATCACTCTCAACCATGTGTTGCCATCATTAAGCATGCCAATCCGTGTGGTGTTGCAATCGGTAGTGATATTTCAGATGCATATACCAAGGCGCATGCCTGTGATCCTGTCTCTGCCTTCGGCGGCGTAATTGCTGCAAATCGCACCGTAACAGTTGCTATGGCTACACAAGTTTCAGAAGTCTTTACAGAGGTAATCATCGCGCCTGAATATGAGAGCGCAGCGCTGGATATCTTGATGAAGAAGCCTTCTATTCGCATTCTGACCTGCCCAGTAACTCGAATATCACCGCTTGAAATTCGCCCAGTATCTGGCGGCGCACTCGTGCAAGAGACCGATTTGATAAGCGCTGCAGGCGATGATGCAAAGAACTGGAAGCAAGTAACAGGTTCTGCGGTTTCATCTGAAGTGCTTGCAGATCTACAGTTTGCCTGGCGCGCAGTCCGCGCAGTAAAGAGCAACGCCATCTTGCTGGCAAAGAATGGCGCTGCAGTTGGAATTGGAATGGGACAAGTCAATCGTGTTGATTCTGCAAAGCTTGCAGTTGATCGCGCCGGTGATCGAGTACGTAATAGCGTTGCCGCATCGGATGCCTTCTTCCCCTTTGCAGATGGGCTAGAAATTCTCACAGCAGCTGGGGTCATAGCAATCGTGCAACCAGGTGGAAGTGTGCGCGATGAAGAGGTGATTGCGGCAGCAGAGCGAGCAGGCGTGGCCATGTTTTTCACCAACACCCGACATTTCTCTCACGCATAAATCACGCAATAGGATGGCCTTATGAGCAGCGCACAATTACTTGATGGCAAGTCACTCGCTGCATCGATCAAAGCAAGTCTTGCCCAACGTACAAAGGCGCTCACAGCAAAAGGTATTACTCCTGGGCTTGGCACAATTCT
>CAZSWE010000035.1:0-9435 GCA_964610715.1 uncultured Candidatus Planktophila sp. | reverse complement strand
ATGCTTTCGTTATCTAATTTCTGTGGGTTTCTGGCCCTTTTCGGCATAGGTTTACCGCCACATGCGGCAACCAGGCCCCTCCAGGTACCTCATGACTTCGAAGTCACACATTAAGAGAATAGGAAGAAAATGTCAGAAGATACGAATTCGGTTTCTCGCCGTTCGTTGCTCAAGGGCGCTGCAGTTGGTGGACTAGGCCTAGTCGCCGGCAGCACACTTGCAGCTGGCTCAGCGGATGCTGCAACACGTTTGAAGGGCAGCACTGTTCGTTGGACTACTCGCGGCGGTGGAGCAACAGGCGACAAGATTGCTAAGGCAGTCAACGATGCGTTTACAAAGAAGACAGGCGCAAAGGTTGTTGCACAACAAGTTAACTCAGATGACTTCCAGAACAACTTTGCACAAATTATGCAGGGTTCACCTGATGATGCATTTGGCTGGATGGCTGGATACCGCTCAAACCACTTCGGTGAATTGGGACTTCTAGCAGATCTCACTCGCGAAATTAACCGCCTCAAGGGAACACTTCCTACAGCGGCAATCAAGGGTGCAACCAGCCCAGTATCTAAGAAGCCATACATCATCCCAACTACTTACTACCCATGGGCTTTGCACTACCGCAAGTCAATGGTTAAGGAAATTGGAATGAACCCAGAGAAGATTGATACCTGGGATGACTTCATTAAGTTGATGACTCTTACACAGAAGAAGGGTCTTGTTGGATACTCACTCGGCGCTAAGGGCGGCTGGGAAGCAATGGGTACATTCGACATCCTTAACGCACGTATCAATGGTTACAAGTACCACATCGACCTACTTAACGGTCGCGCAAAGTGGACTGATGCCAAGACTAAGGAAACCTTCAAGTACTTTGCACAGCTCATCCCATTCATGAACGAAAACGTCTTGGATATCTCATGGGACGGCATGCGCGACCTTCTTCTCCAGAAGAAGACTGGCGCAATGATGATGGGTTCATGGTTTGCTAACGACTTCAAGGCGAAGTCACAGGCAGATTACGACGATCTATGGGTCGTTCCATTCCCAGAAATCAATCCAAAGTGGGGTATCGACACAATTGATGCGCCTCTCGATGGTATTTCAGTCGCTGCGAACGGTAAGAACGTAGCGGGCGGAAAGGCTCTTGCTGAATTCTGGGGATCTCCAGAAGGTATTAAGGAAGCAATCAAGGCTGGCGATACAAATATCTACGTATCACGTTCATTTGATACTTCTTCATACGATTCCTTCAACAAGCAGAAGCTCGCAGTTCTTGGTTCAGCGAAGAACATCATGTTCTTCTTGGATCGCGATGCTCGTGGAGACTTTGCAGGTCCAGTCGTTGGTCCAGCTATCCAGAGCTTCATTAAGAAGCCATCTGATATCAACAAGATCCTCGAAAGCGTACAATCTCAGTGGGATGCACTTCCTAAGAACTAATTAACTGACATTTACTTTGTCAAATAATTAGAATCATAGTAAGTTAAAGATATGAAGACGGCGGCTACGGGTAAAAAAACTCGTAGCCGCCGTACTCTTTCCAAGACAGATCGTTTTACCCTCTCGGCATTTGTTGGAATCCCAACGCTCCTTCAGATACTTCTTCTCTGGGTTCCTGCCGTAGTAACAATTATTCTCTCGTTCACTTATTGGAACGGAATTCGCCTGTCCGATATTCGGTGGGCTGGTATCCAAAATTACAAGACCATCTTCTTCAATGAGCCTCTTTTCTACGAAGCGCTCAAGAACAATGGAGTTTGGCTCGCCTTCTTCGTTTTAGTTGCTACGCCTCTTGGAATTTTGCTTGCCTACCAGGTTGATCGCGGCATCAAAGGCCATGCCTTCTATGAATCCATCTTCTATCTTCCTGTTGTGCTCTCTCTGGCAGTCATCGGAATTATCTGGAACTTTATGCTCCAGCCTGGTGGGTTTGTTCAGGGGTTGATGGGTCTAGATATTGGCAATGCCATATCTATCTGGGGTAACCCGGATATCAATACCTGGGTAATTTTAGGCGTCGCATCGTGGCGACATATTGGTTACATCATGTTGCTCTATTTATCTGGTCTTAAATCAGTTGATCCGGCACTTAAGGAGGCTGCGGCAATTGATGGAGCTACCGAATGGCAGATTTTCCGAAAGATTATCTTGCCAACAATGCAACCTGTAAACATCATCATCGTTGTTATTACGCTGATTGAATCTCTGCGTGCCTTCGACTTGGTCTACATCATCTACGGCAGCCCAACAATTTTCCCACTGCTTAACCTTCTGGTCTTCCAAAATTTTGCAGGCCAAGGTCTTTCAATGAAGGGCGCTGCCTACGCAGTAATCCTGCTGGTGCTCTGCATCGTGCCAATCATCACCTACCTCCGTATTGTCTTTAAGGAGGACCTCAAGTGAGCGCTGAAATCGTAAGTAATAAGAAGTATCGCGATAAGCAAAAGCGCAAAGATGGATTCATTTCGCTCTTCATCGGATTCTTCGCCTTTGTCTGGATCTTCCCGATCCTCTGGACGGTATGGACATCACTTCGCCCCTACAACGAAATTATCTCTTACGGAATTTTCTCTTGGCCAAGAAAGTTAACTTTTGATAATTATGTAAATGCAGTGGAAGAGATGCAGATTGTTGGATATCTGATCAATTCCGCAATAGTTACAATTCCATCCGTAATCCTGACTCTCTTCTTTGGCTCGTTGATTGCATTCGTTGTTACTCGCTATAAATTTAAATTCAATCTCACCATCTTGTTACTCTTCACTGCTGGAAATATGTTGCCCATTGTTCTTACTTATATTCCAGTGTTCTGGATGTTTATCTGGGTGGGCGAGCTATTCGGCAACCGCAATATGTTCTATAACAACTACGCAGGTCTAATCCTTGTCCACGTGGCATTCCAGGTGGGCTTTGCAGCCTTTGTGCTCTCTTCTTATATGAAGACGATCCCGAAGGAAATCTCTGAATCTGCCACTATCGATGGGGCAAATGTTTTCCGCCACTATTGGAACGTCATTCTTCCGCTCTTGCGTCCAGCACTTGCTGCTCTCAGCGTGTTGATGACAACCTGGATCTATAACGAATTCTTCTGGGCTTTAGTCTTGATGTCAGATGACTCAAAGCGCCCAATCACATCTGCGCTGCGCCGTCTGCAAGGACAGTATGTAACCGACTTTAACCTTTTGGCAGCAGGCGCAATCATTGCAGCGCTTCCAACAGTGATTCTCTTCTTCGTGCTGCGTAAGCAATTTATTGCAGGTCTTACCCTCGGTTCAACAAAAGGCTAGAAAAGGTTCTGAGAGCGTAGACTCTCCAGCAATGTTAAAGCGCGCAATCAAACTCTTCACTGATCGAAAACTCTGGGTCAGACAGATACTTGTCGCAGGCCTATCTGGGGGCGTTGCCTGGTTCTTAGGGGACCTGCTTGTCGATGGTGGAGGCGTTGTCGCTGCCATTGTTTCAACTTTGAGCATCCGTATATCGCTCCATAAATCTATCCGTGAAGGCTTTGGGCAGATTGTTGGTACCGCGATTGGGGCCAGTACTGCCCTTTTAGCTGTTTCAATCTTCGATTTCGGATTCATCGCAATTGCGATCACCATCATTCTCTGCGCCGTCGTTGCACGCGCCCTTCACCTAGGTGAAGTTGCTTCTGTAAATGTGCCAGTGACTGCGCTCATTGTTATTGGCCCAGGCATTTCTCAAACCACCGCGGGACACAGACTTGGTTCAACACTCATTGGTGCGGCTGTTGCAATTATCTTCTCTTACTTTTCTCATCCAAAAACTCCTGCTGATAGAGCGCAGGAGCAGATAAAACGTGTAAGTACAAAAGCCGCAGAACTTCTTGCTGTAATGTCTGAGGGAGTGGCAGCTGGCTATACACAGAAAGATGCTGGACATTGGTTGGCAAGTGCTCGACTTCTGGTCGAGGAGATTCCGGCAATTAGATCTCAATCTGTTGAAGCCCGCAGCCATGCGCGTTGGTTTCCAACAGCGGAGAAAGATGTAGCAGAAGAGATTTACATCGAAGGTATTGCCGTTGAGCACACCTTGGTTCAAGTGCGCACTATTGCTCGCACGCTCTTTGACTCTGCCGTTGAAGGTGGAATCGCAGATTCAACGAAGAAGCAGATAGCAGTTGCACTTTCTGCTGCCAGCTACGCAATCTCGGCTCACATAGAAACTCCTGATGACATTTCAGATTTTGGTTCAACGCCGACAGATGATGCTCGAGAAGCAGGTTCAGCGCTCGCCGAAACTCTGATTGAAGATGGCAAAGATGTAGATCAAGAACAGATTGTGCGCGGCCTATCTATCGTGGCCAATATCGACAGAATTGCAGATTCCTTAGATCAGAACTCACCTGCGCTAAAAGATGTCATCACTCCAGATGAGCCAGCCAAAGATAAGGTTTTGCAGGTTTCACCGATTGAGCAGACTTCTTCGCTTTGGAATCGCTTTAAGAAGTTCTGGCGCAAGTACCTATAGCCCTATAAGCGACCTCTTGAGGAGATTTGCCTATACCCCTAGGGGTATGCTAGCCTGCGGTATCAAAGCAGGGGTCAGCCTCAAGAAAGGTCACAAAAATGTGTTCAAGAGTTATCTGTAATCAGTGCAAGAAATACACCTGGTCCGGATGTGGCCAGCACATCGATGAAGCCCTCGATGGCGTTCCTCAAGATCAAATCTGTAAGTGCGCCTAACCCATGGCTGCCAAGAAAATTGCTCACGTTCTATCGGATGAAGAGCAGGTAATTGCAATTGCGAAGCGCATTAAGCGGGCCCAGGGCCAGCTCGGTGCGGTTGCTCGCATGTTAGAAGAAGGCAGAAATTGCGATGAAATCGTTATGCAGATGTCTGCAGTCTCGAAGGCGGTCAATACCGCAGCCTTCACACTTATTTCAGCAAGCCTCAAGGAGTGCATTGTTGAGGGCAAGAACAATTCCGATCAAGTAACAGAACAACTCCAGAAACTCTTCTTGAGTCTGGCATAGGGGAAAAATGAAAAAATTATTCGCAGTTTTAGCAGTCTCGACCTTCTTCCTCACAGGCTGTGGAAGTGAAGCAAATACAAACTTGGGCGCACAGGATTTTCAAGCGAAGACTCAAGAGGCAGGTGTTGTCACTCTTGATGTTCGCACTCCCGGTGAATTCGTCAGTGGCCACCTCGTAAATGCCCTCAACATTGATGTCGAAGGTTCACAATTTGACGCTGAAATTGGCAAGCTAGATAAGGAAGCAACTTACGCTGTGTACTGTCGCAGTGGTCGTAGATCTCAGGTGGCAATTGATCGTATGAAGGATGCCGGCTTTACAAACCTGTTTAACCTCAACGCTGGTGTGCAGGAATGGGCAGCAGCGGGTCTTCCTTTGGTAACAAACTAATGAAGATTGTCATCATTGGGGGAGTTGCAGGTGGGATGTCAGCGGCGACTCGTATGCGTCGACTTGATGCCGATGCAGAAATCGTTGTCATCGAAAAGAGTGGCCACGTTTCTTACGCGAACTGCGGTCTTCCGTATTACGTAGGCGGAGTTATTGAGGAAGAAGAAGCGTTATTGCTTCAAACTCCATCTAGTTTGTATGCGCGTTTTCGCCTTGATGTACGTATAGCTTCAGAAGTTACTGCGATAGATCCTGTAAGGAAGAATGTTCAGGTTCTCAATGAACTTACTGGTGAAAGTTATGAGCTCAACTACGACAAGCTTGTGCTGAGCCCAGGAGCATCACCTGTTGTTCCACCAATTCCAGGTATCGAGCGCGCGCTCACGCTTCGCACAGTCGAGGATGTTGAAAAGATCTTTGCTCGTGTGGAGCAGAAGCCAGCAACAGCCGTGGTGATCGGTGGTGGATTCATCGGAGTAGAGATTGCAGAAAACCTGATTCACAAGGGAATCGCAACGACTGTTGTGGAAGCTTCCCCTCAGCTCTTAGCTCCACTTGATCCTGAGATGGCAACCCTGGTTGCCAAAGAGATGGAGCGCAATGGGGTAAATCTCTATCTTGGTGTGGCCGCAACAAATATCTCAGAGAACTCAGTTCAACTAAATAATGGAGTAGATATTCCTGCAGAGCTGATCATCCTCGCTATAGGAGTTCGCCCTGATACCAAGTTGGCCAAAGATGCTGGTCTCACAATTGGTACTCGCGGTGGCATTTCTGTTGATGAGTTCAACCGCACAAGTAACCACGATATTTATGCAGTGGGAGATGTTGCTGAAAAGACTGATGCAATTGATGGCAGCTCTACGCTGGTCCCGCTCGCGAACCTGGCTAATCGCCACGGTCGCGTAGTTGCAGACCATATAGCAGGACGAGCGACTCGACCAGTAAAGACCATTGGTACTGCGATTGTTAAGGTTTTCGATTTGATGATTGCAGCGACCGGTTGGAATGAGAAGCGTCTGGCAAATTCAGATCGCACATATCAAGTGATTCACTCACATCCAAATTCACATGCTGGTTACTACCCAGGCGCCCAACAGATGTCACTTAAGTTGATCTTCGATAGCAAGACCGGCGAGATTCTTGGCGCACAAGGCATTGGTATTGAAGGCGTTGATAAGAGAATCGATGTCATTGCAACTGCTATTCGTGGCGGAATCACTGCCCCTGAATTAGCGGATCTCGAGTTGGCCTATGCGCCTCCTTTTGGTTCTGCTAAAGACGCCATCAATATGCTCGGGTATATCTCTGAAAATATCTTGAGCGGACTTCTTGAAACTGCCCAGTGGAGTCAGATCGAGCAATTTAAAGATAAAGGCTTCGAACTCCTAGACGTGCGCGCTCCATCCGAGTTTGCAGCGGGCTCAATCCCAGGAGCAAAGTCAATGCCAGTAGATGAGATTCGCAGTCGAATATCAGAGCTCACCAATAAAAATATTCTCGTCAATTGCCAAGTTGGACAACGTGGACACACTGCAAGCATGTTGCTCAAGGAACTTGGCTATAACGCAATAAATCTTGATGGTGGTTATCTCACCTGGAGTAATTCACCTGCTTCAACTACAAAGAAAGAGAATGAATATGTGTCATAAGACCACGTGCCGTAAGTGCGGAAAACCAACTTGGGCAGGATGTGGCAATCACGTCGAGATTGCTCTCAAAGGCATCAAGAAGGCTGATCGCTGCCAAGGACATCAAAATGATCCAAAAGAACCAGGGTTCTTCTCGCGAGTATTTGGAAAGAAGTAGTGATGGCAAGCGTTAATGTAAAGAGCGCAGAGTTTGATGCACTAATCACCAAGGGCGGAATCGTCCTTGTAGATTTTTGGGCAGAGTGGTGTGGACCATGTCGGGCATTCGGTCCTGTGTACGAAAAGCTCTCTGAAAAGTATCCAGAGATCACCTTTGCGAAGATCGACACAGAAGCAGAGCGCGAAATTGCAGGAGCTGCAGGAATTACATCAATTCCAACACTAATGGCTTTTAGGGATGGAATTCTTCTCTATCGTGAAGCGGGTGCACTTCCTGAAGGACCTCTACAGAAATTGATTGAACAAGTGCAGGCAGTTGATATGGATGAAGTTCGCGCCGAGATTGCGAAAGAGACTGCTGGCGAAAAAGTTGAATAACTCAGCGGTTGATAAGTGGCGCAGCGACTTAGAGTCTTGGGCTATTCCGCAGGAGATTTTGGCGCAAGCCGAAGTTCCACCGTGGTTTCATCCAACGGCTCTCTTTGCTCTACCTGAAAAGATTTGGGACTCACCATCGCATCAACGCGCTAGAGAAGCGATGCCAGTGGGCGGAACAGTCTTGGATATTGGGTGTGGTGGAGGAATCGCAGCCTTCGCGATAGCGCCACCTGCATCTCATGTAATTGGTGTTGACCATCAGAGCGAAATGCTCGCCATGTTTGCTGCAAATGCAGCCGAACGTAGTTTGCAGTGCGATGTCATCGAAGGTTTTTGGCCAGCGGTAGCGGATAAGGTTCCAGTGGCTGATGTGGTTACAGTTCACCACGTAGTTTACAACGTTGGAGATATCAAGCCGTTTATTGAAGCCCTCAATTCACATGCGACAAAGAGAGTAGTTATTGAACTTCCCTTGGTTCATCCAATGACTCCACGATCTAACGGCTGGAAACACTTTTGGAATCTAGATAGACCAACCTCACCAACTGCAGATGACTTCTTCAAGGTTTTAGAAGAAATGGGCATTCAAGCAAAGATGGAGAAATTCGAGGGACGAATTCTTTTAGATGAGGGAGAAGATGACCGCGTGGAATACACCCGTATGCGTCTATGCCTTCCTGAATCTCGCAGAGATGAAATAGTGGAATTCCTTAAGACTGACCCGAGCCCGACTTCACGCCAACTCGCTGTGATTTGGTGGGATATCGTTTAGAGATGAAAGCTATTCAGATAACTGCCTTTGGTGGCCCAGAAGTAATGCAATATACAGATCTGCCAGATCCTGTCGCAGGTGATTCAGAGATTGTTCTTGATGTCACTGCTGTGGGAATCAATTATGCAGATACCCACCAGACTGAAAACAGTTATCTCTCGCCACAAACGTTGCCGATGGTTCCTGGCATTGAAGTAACTGGAACTCATGCAGGCAAGCGATATCTAGCAAGCGTATCTTCTGGTGGTTACGCTCAGAAGGCGATTGCTCATGAAGCAGCACTTATTCCAATTCCTGATGCAGTAACTGATCAACAAGCTCTCTGCATGCTGGTGCAAGGTTCAACTGCTTGGCACTTGCTCAAAACAATGGGCTCTGTAAAGGCAGGTCAGACTGTTGTAATTCATGCAGCAGCTGGTGGAGTCGGAACCATTGCAATTCAACTTGCCAAGATGTGGGGCGCCAAGGTGATTGCTGTGACATCGTCACAAGAGAAGATTGATCTTGCTAAATCTCTAGGAGCAGATGAAGTCGTCGATGCACGCGATTCTGATTTAGGTAAAGCACTTCGCACCGCAAATGGTGGACGCGGAGTAGATCTGGTCCTTGAAATGGTTGGCGGGACAACTTTCGATCAGAGCCTTTTGGCGCTAGGTAACTTTGGCAAGCTGATCACTTTCGGTATGGCATCTCGTACTGCACCAACCCCAATTCATCCAGGTTCACTTATGCATGGATCAAAGACTGTTGCCGGCTTCTGGCTTGCTAATTGCTTTGGTAAGAAAGAGTTGATGAATGATGTGATCGCAGAACTATTTGCACTTGTTGCATCTGGAAAGTTGCGACCAGTCATTGGTTCTACATATCCATTAAGTAAGGCAGCCGATGCCCATCGAGCCATGCTTGCGAGAGAGACAACTGGAAAGGTTGCCCTCGATCCTGCGCTGTAAAAGTGGGCTAATTTTCAACTTTTGCAGGTAAGCCCTAGACTCCTCTCTCTACCCCTGCCCCCCTAGCTCAGTCGGTAGAGTGTTTCCATGGTAAGGAAAAGGTCACCGGTTCGATTCCGGTGGGGGGCTCGCAGTA
>CAZSWE010000034.1:0-9584 GCA_964610715.1 uncultured Candidatus Planktophila sp. | reverse complement strand
CAGGCTTAATGCCAACGCTGGATGCAACAACAGCTGCGCTCTCAGCGTTATCTCCGGTCACCAACCAACTTTCAATTCCGCGCACTTGTAGCTCTGTAATTGTTTGGGCAGCATCAGCCTTGATGGAATCTGATGCGGCAAAGGTCGCAATGGCAACGCCATCCCATGCAAGTACTGCAATAGCGCGTGAGCTCGCATGGGCATCAACAACGGCTGCAGCAATCTGAGCGTCAAATGCCACAGTGCTGTGTGCGATTGATTCGGGGGAGCCGATGATGACAACAGGAGATTTGCCTTCGATATTCACGCGGCCTGCAATTCCAATTCCAGGTGTTTGCGTCAACTCAGTAACTGGAAGTTGTTGTGCTCCACGACTGATGCAATAAGAGGAAATTGCCTGCGCCAATGGATGATCGCTCTGACTTTCAAGGGCAAGTGCTGATGACAAGATATTTCGTTCTGTGAGGTGCTGCGCAAAAGATGTTCCCAATACCTTATGAGCAGAAGCCGGTATGGCCACATCTTGCACCTTCATCACGCCATCGGTCAGAGTTCCGGTCTTATCAAAGATAGCCACATCAATCTGGCGCGATGCCTCTAATACTCGCGGCTGGCGAATGACAATTCCACGGAGCGCACCACGGCCAGAGGCAACGAGAAGTGCTACCGGAGTTGCTAGGCCAAGTGCACATGGACAAGCAATAACAAGGACGGTGATTGCAGTCGATATTGAAAATGTCAGATTCTTTTCAGCAAGATAGAACCAGTAAGCAAAGGTGCCGATTGCAAGGACGGTAACGATCGGAACGAAGATGGCAGCGATTTTATCTGCCAGCGCTTGAATTGGCGCCTTACTTCCTTGAGCAGTAACCACCATAGAGGTAATTCGAGCAAGTTCGGTATCGCTACCAATACGAGTGGCGCGCACAATCAAACGTCCATTGTTATTCAGTGCAGAACCAATAACGCTCATACCGGGGGATACTTCAACAGGCGCAGATTCGCCAGTCATCATTGAGTTGTTGACAGAGCTGTTGCCTGAAATGACAATTCCATCCGTTGCGATTCGCGCACCTGGCTTAACGATAAATTCATCGCCGACCTGCAGATGAGAAATTGGTATCAATACTTCAGTTCCGTTACGAAGGACTGAGACTTCTTTTTCACCGAGCGCCAGCAGCGTTGCTAGCGCGCTACTTGCGCTGCGCTTGGCGCGAGATTCGAGGTAACGCCCCAGAATGACAAAGAGCAACACTCCGGCAGCGACTTCGGTATAAACATCGCCAACGTTGTTATAGGTGGCATAAATCGACCAGATGTAGGCGCTGAGCGAACCCAATGAGATCAGAGTATCCATTGTGGGGTGGAAGATATTTCTTATCGCTGCGCGATGGATTGGGAATGCAACAAAAAGGATAAGAGGCGCAGTAAGAACAATGACGAGCCATGATGCAAAGAGATGATCTGCATGAGGTGGCAGGGCAATTTCATACTGAGTAAAGAGATCAATGAGCCAATCGTTGATTGGTTGGTGCCAGCTCATCACCATAGAGATTGCAATAGCAGGAATAGCAAAGAGGGCGGCAAAGAAGAGTGCACGCGCTGCACCTTTACGATGAAGTGCAGGATCGGCTTGATCTGTCAGCAACGTTGCTGAATATCCAGCAGATTTAATCGCCTTAATGATCTGCTCAGCAGAAAGATCCGATGGCGCCAGAATATGTACCGTCTCTGATGCAAAGTTAACGGAAGCCTTCACTCCAGGAATTTCATTGAGCGTGCGCTCAATTGTGTTCACGCAGGAAGAGCAGGTCATTCCTGAAACTGAATAAGTCTGTGCGACAAGTGGCTGCATCGTCATCCCTTGGGCTTTAGCGCTCTGACGACATAGTCATGGAGAACTCCATTTGTTGAAAGGCCATTTCCACCGAGTGAGCCATCGATGCCATCAAGGTTAGAAAAACGCCCGCCTGCTTCGCGCACAATAATGTCGAGAGCTGCCATATCCCAGAGCGCAAGGGATGGCTCGACTGCGATATCTACTGCGCCTTCTGCCACCAACATATGTGACCAGAAGTCACCATGTGCGCGTGTGCGCCAGACTTGATCGAGCAGAGTGCGGAACGGCTCAAGCCTTGGCCCCCAGCCGAGAAAATCTGAGTGCGAGATAGATGCATCTTCTATCTTTGAAATGGCAGATACAGAGATCTTTCGAGGAGTTGAGCTGGCACCTCCACCATCTTTATTAACAATGACAAAAGCACCACCACCTTCATAGGCATACCAGCGGCGAAAGAGCGCAGGAGCGCTGACAACGCCCACAACAACTTTTTCAGATCCATCGCTGCTCTTCTCCATCAAAGCAATCAAAGTTGCCCATGTTGGAACTCCACGAAGAAAATTCTTTGTTCCATCGATTGGATCGATAACCCAGTAACGGCTCTTTTCAATACCAACATTTCCAAACTCTTCGCCAACGATTCCATCATCGGGGCGATGTGCATGTAAGAGCGCACGGATGGCATCTTCTGCAGATTTATCTGCATCAGTCACAGGGGTGTTATCTGGTTTGGTTGTTACCGTGAGATCTATTGCTTGGTAACGCGAAAGAGTGATGGCATCGGCCGCATCAGCTAAACGATGTGCGAGTGCGAGATCTTCACCGCGACTTGTGCCCATATAGCCAGTCTAACGCTCCTCATCGGAAGGCTTGACTTCTAGCAGTGAGCGCAGACTTGTGACTCTAATTAAACGTTCGCTCTTGGCTGCAGCATCAGATTCAATCCACGCGTTGAGGGCGCAGCTGGCTTCGCTATGAGAGCAGTTGGGCATACAGCTTTGCGTTACTTGATAAATCTCAGGGAAGGATTCAATGATGCGATCTTTGTTCAGATGCGAGAGACCAAATGCGCGAATTCCCGGTGTATCAATAATCCAGCCGCCACCTGCAAGCGGTAGCGCTATTGCACTTGAGGAGGTGTGACGCCCACGGCCTGTGACATCGTTGACATCACCCGTTGCTCGAGCTGCGCTATCAACTAAATCGTTGATAAGAGTTGATTTACCTACGCCCGAATGGCCGACCAGAACTGAAATCTTGTCATGGAGCACCTCTTTAATTGCAGCGATCTCTTGTGGGCGAGTTTCCAGTATTGAAGATGTTGTAATGATTTCTACGCCCAGCGCACGGTACTCAACGAAGAAGTCGGGGATAGGCGCGAGATCAACTTTTGTCACCAAAATAATTGGCGCAATAGATTCGTGAAATGCGCTTACCAAGAATCGATCGATAAGGCCTCTGCGCGGCTCTGGATTTGTTGAGGCGACAACAATCATCAATTGATCGATATTGGCAACGATGGTGCGTTCAACGCGAGCGGCATCATCGACTGTGCGGCTTAAAGTATTAGTTCGTTCATTAACAGTGACGATACGGGCAAGGGTTCCTTCACTTCCAGTGAGATCGCCAACAACTTCTACTGAGTCACCTACAACTACCGATTTAGGGCCGAGTTCGCGCGCCTTCATGGCGGTGATGACAATTCCTTCTTCTGTTACACACGTGGTACGACCGCGATCAACTGTTGTGACAAAAGCGCTCACAGAATCTGAGTGAGTAGGGCGATCTTTACTGCGTCTGCGCGTAGTGCGAGAAGGGCGAATGCGAGCATCCGATTCGTCGTATTCGCGTGGACTCATATAACCAAACTATTCCAAAGACCTGGGAAATCAGGGAGAGTCTTGCGAGTGGTTGCCACATTCTCTATTTCAACGCCCGGAGTTACTAAGCCAATAACGGCTCCAGCAGTTGCTAAGCGATGGTCTTCATAGGTGTGGAATACACCTGCGTGTAGCGGTGCTGGAGTTATATGGAGCGCTGTCTCTTCTTCAACTACGTTGCCACCGAGTGAGTTAATCTCACGAGTAAGAGCTGCCAAGCGATCTGTTTCATGTAGGCGCAGATGGCCGATTCCACGAAGATGCGAAGGCGAGTCAGCAAGTGCGGCAAGAGCAGCAATAGATGGGGTGAGTTCACCGACATCATGTAAATCAATATCGATTCCGTGAATAGAACTGCCGCCAGTGAGTGTGAGTCCGTCATCGTTAAACTCAACGGTGGCGCCCATTTGGGTGAAGATGTCGCGCAATTGATCACCAGGTTGCGTTGTTGCTCGTGGCCAATCTGAGATTGTGATGCTGCCACCGCAGACCATGGCAATTGATAAAAATGGAGATGCATTTGAAAGATCGGGTTCAATCACTAAATCATTTCCGTGGAGCGCACCTGCCTTAACGCTCCAAGTCTGTGCTGCAGAATCGACTGTGACATCAGCGCCAAAATCTCGGAGCATCGCAACAGTCATCTCAATGTGTGGCATAGATGGAAGTGCGCCACCGCGATGCGTGACAGTTATTCCTTCTTCCATACTTGGCGCAACAAGAAGGAGCGCAGATAAGAATTGGCTCGATGCACTGGCATCGATAGTGAGTGCGCCACCTTTAACTTTTCCGCGCGCCTTGATCACCATCGGCAAGCTATAGCGACCACCATGATCAATTTCGATTCCAAGTTCTTCGAGAGCTTTAATTACTGGGCCAAGGGGACGCTCATAAGACCTGGGATCTCCATCGAAAGAAATATCGCCTTGTGCAAAGGCGGCAAGTGGCGGAAGAAATCTCATTACTGTTCCAGCATTTCCTACATCAACTAGTGCAGGGCCGCGCAGGGGCGCTGGAGTTATCTGCCACGCTTCGTCGCTGCCCGTAATTGAAATTCCAAGTGCCGATAGTCCGGCAGACATTAATTCAGAATCTCGAGAGATAAGCGGCTTGCGAATAGTCGAAGGCGATGTTGCAAGAGAGGCCAAGATCAACGCACGATTTGTGACAGATTTTGAGCCAGGGATTGTCACATGTGCGTGCACAGGTGTGCGCCCACGAAAGGGTGCAGGCCAGTGCGCATCGCTCATACGTGAAGTCTATCTTGCTCAGCATGTAGTTAGGATTCGAGTATGTGTGGCCGATATGCGCAAACTTTAGGCGCCGAAGAGATTGTTCAATCTTTTGCTTTGGATGGTTCGTCTCTGGATCAATCGCTGCCACTCAATTGGAATATCGCCCCCACAAATGAGATTTACATTATTAGAAATGAATCCAGTTCTAGAATTCTCGATAGCGCTTCATGGGGAATTATCGCGCCGTGGCAGAAAACCATGGCAGATGCACGTGCATCGCAGTCACATGCAATCAACGCTCGTAGTGAATCTATCCACGAGAAGCCAACTTTTCGTCACGCCTTTAGAACATCACGTTGTTTGATTCCAGCAACTGGTTATTACGAATGGGCGACTTCGCTCGGTAAATTTGCACCGAAGCAACCGTTCTACATCAGCCGAGTTGATCAGCGCCAACTTTCCATCGCAGGTATTTGGAGTAGTTGGCAGAGCGAGAAGGGGCAAGTGATTCAGAGCGCTGCGATTATTACCCGCGAAGCGGTAGGAGAGTTAGCAACGATTCATAGTCGAATGCCAGTCTTTATGCCTGAGGAGAGATGGAGCCAATGGCTTGATCCCGAGGGTCGCGACATTAATCGTCTGATTAAGTTGATGGTCAATGAAGACCCTGCCGCAGGAGTGGTACCGGTGCCCGTTTCATCTCGCGTTAATGTGGTGGCAAACAATGGCCCTGAACTGATTGTTCCAATCGAGCTCGGAGCGCCTGAGACCCTCTTTTAGATATACGCTATCTACGATGACTTCCAAGGATTTAGTTCTCGAGAGCGCCGCCGATCGCACCATTCGGTTTGAGCGCGATGCTCTTGTGTTCACAAATCAGTTATATGCAGCAGCGCTGCGTTACACAAAGAACCCTGAAGATGCACGTGATTTAGTTCAAGACACCTACCTCAAAGCGTTTGCCTCTTTTCATCAATTTGAAGAAGGCACCAATCTACGCGCCTGGCTCTATCGCGTATTGACTACAACTTTCATTAATTCATATCGCAAAGGTCAGCGCCAACCTCAAATTTCAAATAATGAGTTGGAAGATTGGCAGGTTGCAGAAGCTCAGTCACATACCAGTGATCAAGGAAAATCTGCTGAGATGCAGGCGCTAGAAAACCTACCTGATAGCGATATCAAAAGGGCGCTACAAGAGATTCCAGAAGAGTTTCGCATCGTCGTCTATCTCGCCGATGTCGAAGGATTTTCTTATAAAGAGATTGCAGAAATCGTTGGCTCACCTGCCGGAACAGTGATGTCTCGTCTGCACCGCGGTCGTAAACAACTGCGCGAGAAACTAGCTGACTATGCCAAAGAACTTGGCTACACGGTTGGGGGTGACAAGTGAGCTTCATCGAGATTAAGTGCGGTGATGTCTTGGCATCAGTCGTCTTCATTATTGAAGGAGAACTGCAAGAGATTCCACAAGCGGAGGCAATCTCAAGCCACATCACAACATGTGCACCTTGTGCTGCCGAGATTGAACATGAGCGTGCGATGCAACAGATGCTGCAAGATGTTTTAAAGCGCACCTGCGACGAGCAAGCACCTGAAGATTTGCATCAGAGTATTCATCGTCAGTTACGTGCACAGATGGCTGGCGCCGGCACAACTGAGGTAGTCACCCAGTTCAGCATGACTGAGATTTCTATTGAGATTGATGAGTTTGGCAATGTCGAGCATCGTGAAATTCAAATCGAGCAGACACATATCCAGCACTTTATCGACGACGAGAAGTAATCTTTTAAGTATGAGACCGGCAGATGAAGTCCTCGGCGCAGTTGGCTTCTCTGTCTTAGCTGTCCGCCCCGGAGATACCTGCGTGACAATGGGCGTCTCTGATCTTCCTGTTGTTGCGCCATCTATCTATCTCTCACTTATGGAGAGCGCATGCGTTGCAGCTCTCTCAGAGTATCTCGATGCTGGCGAAACTACCTTTCTTACACACTCAAGTCTTGAGATCGTAGGTTCTGCAACAAGCGGAGTTGAGATTCGAGCCAATGCTCGCGTAATCAACATTGAAGGCAGAGAGTTGACCTTTGAATGTGAAGTTTATGATGGTGAGCGCCACTTAGCGCAAGCAGAAATAACAAGGGCGACAGTTGAGCGATTATCTTTCCTCGCTCGCACTGCCGCCCAGTCGTTAATTAACGAATAGTAACTGATTTTAAACTTAGGCCTTCTTGGTCTCCCAGAAGATTGCTGCAATCTCATCGATCTTTGCAATCAGTGAATCTGCAACTGCAACATCTTGAGTTCCCTTTGTGCCTGCAGCGCCAGCAAGCTTTGTCGCCTCATTGAAGAGTGAGTGCAGTTGTGGGTACTTCTCGAAGTGAGGAGCCTTGAAGTAGTCGGTCCAGAGAACCCAGAGGTGCTCTTTGACTTGATGTGAACGCTCTTCCTTAATTGCAACAGAACGTGAGCGGAAATCTGCATCAGGGTTAGCTGCATATTTTTCCATGCAGGCCTTTACAGAGAGCGCTTCAATCTTTGCTTGTGCTGGGTCATAGACGCCGCAAGGTAGATCGCAATGTGCGTGAACAGTAATTTTTGGTGTGAATATATTTCTCATGAGAGCGAGACTACTGCAGGTCTCACTAGAATTCGACTTATGGCGAAGTACGCATCCATGGTCGTAGAGGGTGACTCAATGGCGCCCACCTACAACGCTGGTGATTGGTTAGCGGGGCGTTGGGCGAGGTACAAGCTAACAGGCGCACATCGCATCAAAGTCGGTAACGTGATCGTGATCGAACGTGAAGAGCAGCCGGGTATCTTCTATGTGAAGCGAGTTACGCAGACTCGTACATCAGGTGGGCATATGCCAACGATTTATGTCAGCAGCGATAACCCAGCGGGAACGGATTCCAGGCAGTGGGGATGGCTTCCGATTACTAGCGTGCGAGCAAAGATTTGGTTTAGGTTTAAGCGCGCTTAAAGGCTAGCTAACTTATCTTTCACAGCAATCACAGAAGGATTTGTAAGCGCCTGACCATCTGAGAATAAAAGGGTAGGAACAACGCGATTTCCGCCATTTACCTTTTCTACAAATGAGGCGTAGTTCAACTCTTGCTCAACATTGATTTCGCGGAAAGTAATTCCATTTTCATCGAGTTGGCTCTTTAGTCGCTTGCAATATCCACACCAATCGGTGCTAAACATGACAAATTCTTGGCCAGTTAAGCCAAGTGTTTGAACTTCAGTGCTCATTTGAAAGCCTTCATCGAGTAAAGGCTTCGACGAGCAGCGCCTTTGCCTCATCCTCATGTAAGTGATGATTTCCAGTTGCAGGAGATGCAGCAGCGCGACGAGAGATGCGACGCAATACGCGATCATCAATAGCTGTTCCACCAATTGCTTGCGTTGTGCTGAGAGCAATATGTGGCCATGGACCTTGGTTGGCAGGTTCATCCTGAACCCAGAGCAAGTTAGCGTTTGGATGCTTCTTCGCTTCCACTTCCATCTGTGCAACTGGAAGTGGATAGAGGCGCTCCACGCGAACAATGGCGGTGCTGCTGTCATTGAGACGTGCGCGCTCTGCAACGAGGTCGTGATAGATCTTTCCTGAGCAGTAGATCAAACGAGTGGCGTTCTGTACTTCGTGGTCACCGATGACTGGCAAGAATGTTCCAGAGGTAAAGTCGTTTATCGATGATGCTGCAGCCTTTAAGCGCAACATAGATTTTGGCGTGAAGACAACCATTGGGCGACGCTTTGGATTTGCGGCATGGAAGCGGAGCAAGTGGAAGTAAGAAGCTGGTGTTGAAGGCTGTGCCACAGTCATATTCTTTTCAGCACAGAGCGCTAAGAATCTTTCGATACGCGCTGATGAGTGATCTGGGCCTTGTCCTTCATAGCCATGTGGAAGTAAGAGGACAACGGAAGAACGCTCGCCCCACTTCTGTAGTGCGGAGGAGATAAATTCATCGATGATGGTCTGGGCGCCATTAGCAAAGTCGCCGAACTGGCCTTCCCAGAGTACGAGCGCTTCTGCGCGCGCAACTGAATAACCGTATTCAAAGCCCATCGCTGCATATTCACTCAAGAGCGAATCAACAACGAAGAATTGGTTGGCATCGGAGATAAGTGAGCGAAGGGGAGTCCACTCACTTCCATTCTCTTTATCGATGATGACTGCGTGGCGATTGGAGAATGTGCCGCGACGTGAATCCTGTCCGGCTAAACGTATTGGGCGACCTTCTTTGAGAAGTGAACCAAAGGCCAACATTTCGCCCGTTGACCAATCGATAGTTGCATCATTGATTGATTCTGCGCGCTTTTGTAGTTGTGGTAACAACTTAGGGTGGACGTTAAATCCTTCTGGGATAGCCACTTGAGTTGCCGCAATCTCGCGGATGAGTTGTTCTGAAATGAAGGTAGGAACATCTTCAGCGTTAGGAACAATTGGTGGAACGAAGTTGGGATCGTGTTCTTCTTCGTAGTTAGCAACGGATGCAAATACTTCTTCCAGCTGCGACTGGTAATCGCGTGCAATCTCATCTGCCTGTTCAGGTGTGATATCACCGCGGCCAACGAGCGCTTCTGTGTAGAGAGTACGAGTTGAGCGCTTGGCATCAATGAGCT
>CAZSWE010000033.1:0-9724 GCA_964610715.1 uncultured Candidatus Planktophila sp. | reverse complement strand
AGACCTGCGCCCTTGATAGCACCTGTAATCATCAACATCTCGCGCATACCTGGTCCACCCTTAGGGCCTTCGTAGCGGATAACAACTACATCGCCTTCTTGGATAGTTCCATTTTCAAGTGCATCCATCGCAGCTTGCTCGCGTTCAAAGACGCGCGCTGGACCTTCAAACGTTTCAACGCCGATTCCCGCTGTCTTGCAGACAGCGCCATCTGTCGCAAGTGATCCGCCAAGAATCGTGATTCCAACATCGGTAGAGATTGGTTTATCTGCAGGGAAGAGCACATCGCTATCAGGAAATGGTGGATTGATGTCAGCTAAGTTTTCAGCCATCGTTTTACCTGTGACTGTCATGCAATCTCCGTGCAGATAACCTGCATCAAGAAGAATGCGGAGCACAACCGGGATTCCGCCAACGCGATCAACATCTGTCATGACGTACTTACCAAAAGGCTTAAGGTCTCCGAGTAGTGGGACCTTAGAGCCAATGCGGTGGAAATCTTCGAGAGTCAGATCTACCTCTGCTTCATAGGCGATAGCAAGTAAGTGAAGAACAGCGTTGGTAGAGCCGCCGAGCGCCATCAAGATGGTGATGGCATTTTCAAATGCCTTCTTGGTCAAGATATCGCGCGTGGTAATTCCCTTACGGATTAGTTCAACAACAGCAGCACCTGACTTGATTGCGTAATCATCGCGGCGACGATCGACTGCAGGAGGAGCCGCAGATCCTGGAAGTGAGAGTCCGATCGCTTCACCAATACTTGCCATGGTGTTTGCGGTGTACATACCGCCACAAGCGCCTTCGCCTGGGCAGATCGCCTTTTCGATCTGGTCTACACGGTCCTTTGTAATCAATCCACGTGCACATGCACCAACTGCCTCAAAGGCATCAATAATCGTGACATCTTTGCCATCAACGCTACCTGGCAGAGTCGAACCTGCATAGACAAAGACTGAGGCAACATCGAGTCGCGCGGCCGCCATCATCATGCCGGGAAGTGATTTATCGCAACCAGCGAATGTGACCATTCCATCAAAACGTTCGGCATTCATTACTGTCTCAACCGAGTCAGCGATGATTTCGCGAGAAACGAGTGAGAAGTGCATTCCTTCGTGGCCCATAGAAATACCGTCAGAGACTGAGATGGTTCCGAATTGCATTGGGAATCCCCCGGCTGCGATGACGCCTTGCTTTGAGGCTTTTGCTAAACGATCAAGTGAGAGATTGCACGGGGTGATTTCATTCCAGCTTGATGCAATACCAATCTGCGGCTTTACCCAATCTTCATCGCCCATACCAACAGCACGTAACATTCCGCGTGCGGGGGCTCTTTCGAGACCATCGGTGACAACGCCAGAACGTGGTTTCATCGTAGACATGAGATGATTCTATCCTGAAGATTTCTTCAGCGGATATACCCACTAATGAACTACAACCATGAATGAAGGAGACACCTCTGTGTCAGTCCAAAACAGCGCCTCAACCCAAGATAAAACCCTAGATCCAACGAGATGGCGCACCCTATTTGTTGTGGCAATCGCACAATTGATGATTGTCCTTGATAGCTCGATTATGAATATCGCGATTCCTAGCGCGAAGATTGATCTAGGAATCACAGATGCCAACCAGCAGTGGATTATCACCGCCTACACCTTGGCCTTTGGATCACTGCTTCTACTCGGCGGCCGAATCGGCGATTACATGGGCCGCAAGAAAATCTTCCTTATTGGACTCATGGGCTTTGCAGCAGCATCTGCACTCGGTGGAATCGCATCAAACCAAGAGCTTCTCTTTGCATCTCGCGCACTTCAGGGAGTTTTTGCAGCACTTCTTGCACCAGCGGCTCTTTCCATCATCTCAGTCACATTTACAGTTCCAGCAGAGCGTGCCAAGGCTTTTGGCGTAATCGGCGCTATCTCTGGTGGCGGCGCTGCTATAGGTCTTATTCTCGGTGGAGCGCTTACCGAGTATGCATCTTGGCGTTGGTGCTTAGGAGTAAATACTCCTATTGCAATCGGTGCAGCAATCTTGGCAATTAAGTTTGTTCACGAATCGAAGGCGCAAGGAGACAACACCTACGACATTCCAGGTGTAATTACTGCAACCGCTGGTCTCTTCTCACTTACCTACGGTTTCCATGAAGCCGCCACAAAGGGTTGGTCATCATCGCTCACTATTGGTTTCTTGGTCTCAGCGGTCTTTCTTCTCGTCATCTTTGTGGCGATTGAAAAGCGCGTAGCTAATCCATTGATGCCACTTCGCGTAGTAACAGAGCGCAACCGCGGTGGTTCATACCTTGGATCCCTCGTTGTAGGTGCCGGACTATTCTCGATGTTCCTCTTCCTTGGACTCTATTTGCAGGTCATTCTTGGATTTAGTCCACTGAAATCTGGTTTTGCATTCCTACCCTTTACCTTTGGAATCATTATCTTCGCAGGAATCGCATCACAGCTACTTCCAAAGGTTGGCCCTAAGCCGCTGATGGTGCCAGGCCTGATTGCTGCTGGTATCGGAATGCTCTTACTTTCGCGCATCACACCTGAAACTTCATATCTGACACATGTCGTTCCTTCTCTTCTGATCATGTCGAGCGGTATGGCCCTTGTCTTTATTCCACTGACATCGACCTCTCTCCATGCGGTCTCTAACCACGACACTGGCGTTGCCAGCGCAATGGTTAATACATCACAGCAGATTGGTGGATCTCTTGGTACTGCGCTGCTCAATACAGTTGCAGCAACAGCGACTACAACGTTCGCCGCAGCAAATTCTCAATTAGGCGAGAAAGTGGCGCCATTTGCAATGACTCATGGCTTTACGGTGGCATTTAAGTTCAGCGCTGCGCTGCTCTTTGTTGGCGCCGTAGTGCTCTTCTTCTTTATCAATATTGGTAAAGAGTCACTCGTTGAAACTGAAGGCGCTGGCTTTCACTAATTAGTTGGCTGACCAAGGTGGCCAAGTAGGAGCTCTCGAACTCGAGCAGCATCTGCTTGGCCCTTTGTCTCTTTCATGACTGCGCCAATGAGCGCACCGGCAGCCGGCAGGTGTCCCCCGCGAACTTTCTCGGCAGTATCTGCCTGTTCAGCACAGACTTTTTGAATAGCGGCCATCAGCGCGCCATCATCGTTAACAACTTTAATTCCGCGCTTTGCAACAACCTCTGATGGAGTTCCTTCTCCGGCAACCACGCCTTCAACAACTTGGCGCGCAAGTTTGTCGGTTAAGTCACCCTTGGCAACAAGCTCTACCAACTCTGCAACGTGTGCAGGTGTAATCGCCAGTTCAGCAATAGGAAGTTCTTTCTCGTTAGCAATGCGTGAAATCTCACCAAGCCACCAGGTGCGCGCCTTGGTTGGATCTGCACCCAGTAGAACAGTTGCTTCGACGATATCGAGGACATCAGCGTTAATCATCGCTGCCATCTCTTTATCTGGCACGTTCCACTCTTCCTTGAGACGCTTGCGTCGTAGCGATGGGCGCTCAGGAAGCGTTGCACGGAGCTCTTCAATCCAGGTGGCCGCAGGCGTTACTGGAACCAAATCTGGATCTGGGAAGTAACGGTAATCCTCTGCTTGCTCCTTTGAGCGACCTGAGCGAGTAAGGCCAGTATCTTCTTGGAAGTGGCGCGTCTCTTGCTTCACTTTCTTTCCTTCATTGAGAAGTTCAGCATGGCGGATCATTTCACCGCGGATTGCGCGTTCGACAGAGCGGAGTGAGTTGACATTCTTTGTCTCTGAGCGAGTACCGAGAACATCAGAGCCAATCGGCTTGAGGGATACGTTGGCATCGCAACGCAGAGATCCTTGCTCCATCTTTACATCTGAAACTTTGAGTCCACGCAAGATGTCGCGAAGTTCGGCAACGTAGGCCTTAGCAACTTCTGGTGCGTACTTACCTGTGCCAGGAACAATTTTGGTGACGATTTCAACGAGTGGAATACCAGCGCGGTTGTAATCAAGGAGCGAGTAATCCGCGCCATGGATACGGCCAGTTGCGCCACCCACGTGAAGTGATTTACCGGTGTCTTCTTCCATATGAACACGTTCAATCTCAATACGGAACTGCTTAGGACCTTCTTCAGTTTCGATTTCAACATCAACATAGCCATCGAAACAGATGGGTTCGTCATACTGTGAAATCTGAAAGTTTTTTGGCATATCTGGATAGAAGTAATTCTTACGAGCAAAGCGGCTATATGGCGCAATCTTGCAGTTGAGAGCGAGTCCAATCAGGATGGTTGATTCGATTGCCTTCTCGTTAACCACAGGAAGTGCGCCCGGAAGCGCCAAGCAGACAGGACATGTCTGTGTATTAGGTGCGCCACCGAATTCAGTCGCGCAAGAACAGAACATCTTGCTCTGTGTATTGAGTTCAACGTGAACTTCAAGACCTAAAACAGGATCCCACTTTGCAATTACTTCCTCATAGGTTGGAAGAGCCATTACTTCGCTCCCTTCAACTCTGGAGCTTTGGAGAGAATCGGTGCGCCCCACTTAGAAAGGAGAGCTGCTTCAAGAGCGGCACCTGCCTGGTACAAACGTTGATCCTGCATCGCCGGCGCCATGATTTGGAAACCAACTGGCAAGTTATCTTCATCTGCAAGGCCTGCAGGTAGTGACATTCCACAGATGCCCGCAAGGTTTACCGGAATAGTTGCAACATCGCCTAAGTACATAGCCATCGGGTCATCGACCTTCTCGCCAATCTTGTAGGCAGTCGTTGGCGCAGTTGGCGAAACCAGCACATCTGCTTGAGCAAATGCCTTGGCATAATCTTGAATGATCAAGGTTCGAATCTTCTGAGCGCTGCCGTAATAAGCATCGTAATAACCAGATGAGAGCGCATATGTACCAAGGATGATGCGGCGCTTTACTTCGCGCCCAAAACCAGCATCACGAGTAGCGCTCATGACAGCTTCTGCTGATGCGCCATCGACATCGCCAGTGCGAAGGCCATATCGCATGGCATCGAAGCGGGCTAGGTTAGATGAACATTCAGATGGTGCAATGAGATAGTAGGCCGCAAGTGCATACTCAAAACTTGGGCAATCAACTTCCACAATTTCGGCTCCAAGGGATGCAAGTACCTGAAGTGATTCATCGAAGCGAGTTTGAACGCCCTTTTGATATCCCTCGCCTTGCAACTGCTTGATAACGCCAATCTTCATTCCCTTAACATCACCGCTCTTTGCAGCAGCGACTACTGCAGGAACAGGTGCGTTGATACTTGTTGCATCTTTAGGATCATGTCCTGCCATTACTTCGTGTAACAGAGCAGTATCCAAGACGGTGCGACCGAAGGGTCCTGCTTGATCAAGGCTTGATGAATATGCAATCAGACCAAAGCGTGAAACAGCCCCATATGTTGGTCGCACTCCGACAATTCCGGTAAGGGCCGCGGGTTGGCGAATCGAGCCACCAGTATCTGAGCCGATTGCAAGGGGCGCTTCAAATGATGAAACAGCTGCAGCAGATCCGCCGGATGATCCACCTGGTGTACGAGTTAAATCCCACGGATTAAAAGTTGGTCCGTAACCAGAGTTTTCTGTCGATGAACCCATCGCAAATTCATCCATATTGGTCTTACCCATAATGACAACGCCAGCGCTCTTTAACTTGCTGACAACTGTTGAGTCGTAGGGCGGATGCCATCCCTGCAAAATCTTTGAGCCTGCAGTTGTTGGCACGCCCTTCTGTGCAAGCACATCTTTGAGAGCAAGAGGGACACCTGCGATAGGCGAAAGCTTTTCGCCTTTGGCGCGACGCGCATCTACATCCTTTGCCTGCGCAAGTGCGCCTTCAGTATCGACGTGCAAGAAGGCTTTTACTTGGCCATCAACGGATGTAATGCGATCAAGATGTGCCTGTGTTAATTCAACTGAAGTGGCCTCACCCTTTGCCAGGGCATCGGCCATCTGGGCTGCGGTCTTATTAATCATTCAGCTTCGCCTAAAATTTGCGGCACTCTAAATCGTGACTCTTCTTGTGCCGGTGCTCCCGAGAGCGCATCTTCAGGAGAGAGGCTTGGGTGAACTACATCGGGGCGCGCAACATTTTCTAGCGGCTGTGGATGTGACGTTGCCTTAACGCCTGATAGATCCATCTCTTGGACGCGTGCTACAGCATCGAGAATCAATCCAAATTGTGAAGAGAGTTCGACGAGTTCAGCTTCAGTCATTTCAATGCGGGCTAGGCCTGCAAGCTTTGCGACATCATCGCGGGAGAGGCTGCTCATGGTCGCAGTCTATAAACTTTAGGTGAAAAATCCGAATTAGATGCGAATCTGACCTGTGCCAGTAACAATCCATGTGGTTGTAGTCATCGCTTCAAGGCCCATAGGTCCACGTGCATGTAATTTCTGATTCGAAATACCGATCTCTGCGCCAAAGCCCATCTGTTCGCCATCGGTAAATCGCGTAGATGTATTGACCATCACAGCTGCGCAATCAGAGAGCGCAATAAAGCGAGCAGCGTTGGCTTTATCTTCCGTCACTATCGCTTCGGTGTGATTGGTGCCGTATCGAGCGATGTGATCGGCTGCAGCATCTACTGAATCTACAACTGCCACATTCATCTCAAGGACGCCATATTCGGTAGACCAGTTGGCATCCGTTGCGATAGTCGATGCAATCTTGAAGGTATCTGCCACTTTCTGAGCAGTTGCATCAGAGTGCAAGATAACGCCAGCTTCGCTGAGCGCTTTCAGAGCCATCGGTAAGAAGGTAGGTGCAATCGCCTTATGCACCAGCAAAGTTTCAGCAGCGTTACAGACGCTTGGTCGATGGGTCTTTGAATTAATCAGAATTGGTAACGCCTTTTCGATATCAGCAAACTCATCAACATAAACGTGGCAGACGCCAGCGCCGGTTTCGATTGTTGGCACAGTGGCTTCATCAACAACCATGCGAATTAGAGCTGCTGAACCGCGTGGAATAACCAGATCAACTTTGCCACGTGCAGTCAGAAGAGCCTTTACAGTGTCGCGATCTTCAGATGGGATTAGCTGCAGCACCTCAGGTGAAATCTTCGTTGTCGCAAGGGCGTCCTTCATGACGTTTACCAAAATCTCATTGCTATTGCGCGCAGTGGATGAGCCGCGCAATAGCGCTGCATTTCCTGACATCAACAAAATCACTGCGGCATCGACTGTGACATTAGGGCGGGCCTCATAGACCATTCCAATAACCCCAAATGGAACAGAAATCTGCTCTAGCTCAAGACCATTAGGGAGAGTGGATTTACGGAGTATCTGACCGAGTGGATCTGGTAGCGCTGCTACTTCACGCGCTCCTGATGCAATTGCCTTGATGCGCTCTACTGTCAGCAGTAAACGATCTTGCATTTGTGGATGCATATTCTCTGCCCGAGCGTTGACCATGTCAGCTTCGTTTGCTGCCAGAATTTCAGCGCTGCGAGATTCAAGAGCCTGTGCAATTGCTGCAAGAGCAGCTTTGCGTTCAGCACTAGTTGTAGTTGAGAGAGTGCGAGCTGCCGTACGTGCTCTTGTTGCTAAATCTGCAACGATTTCAGTGGCGCTCATAGGAGTACTAAATCATCTCTATGAACAAGCTCGCGCTCATACTCTGCGCCAAGGGATGCAGCGAGTTCCTTTGTTGAACGGCCGAGCATCTGTGGAATTTCTTCAGCGTCAAAGGCAACAAGGCCTCGGGCAATAACTTTCCCTGATTGGGATACGAGTTCAACGGTATCCCCTGAGATAAATTCACCTGCAACAGCTGTAACCCCTGCCGGCAATAGCGAAACGCCTCGTTCCAAAATCGCTTTGACTGCGCCATCATCGAGAATCAACTTGCCTCGTGGAGTTGAAGCATGTGCCAACCAGAGAAGTCGAGAGTTTGTCTTTGATGTGTGTGCTTCAAAGAAAGTTCCCAGCTCTTCGCCGGCAATGACGCGATCTGATTGGGCAAGTGAGGTGAGGAGCATCGGAATTCCTGCACTGGTTGCAATGCGCGCTGCTTCGACTTTAGTAACCATTCCCCCGCTACCAACGCCTGCAGAGCCTGCGCCGCCGAGCGCAATACCTTCGATATCTGCCATCTGCGCAACGTGACGGATTACTTGTGCACCACTTTGTGTTGGTGGCGCATCATAAAGAGCGTCGATATCTGAGACGAGAATAAGAAGGTCTGCTTGAATCAAGAGAGCAACGAGAGCTGCCAAGCGATCGTTATCGCCAAAGCGGATTTCTTGGGTACCGACTGTGTCATTTTCGTTAATGACTGGAACAACGCCCAGTGAGAGCAACTTGGTTAGCGTTTGCTGCGCATTGGCATAGTGAGAACGTCTGACGACATCTTCAGTTGTGAGCAGTACCTGAGAAGAGATCACACCATGCGCCTTGAACTTCTCGCTGTACTGAGCGATCAATAAACCTTGACCTACGGAGGCTGCAGCTTGCTGTGTTGCTAAATCACGTGGGCGAACTTTGAGGCCAAGTGGTGAAAGACCTGCAGCGATGGCGCCGGATGAGACAACGACAACTTCGGCGCCTCGTTGCTTAAACGTATAGGCAAGATCAACGATTTTTTGAACTGCAGCTGGATCAAGTTCTGCACCAGCAGAACCAGTTAAAGATGATGAGCCAACTTTGATGACAACGCGCTTAGCGCTGGCAATAGCTGCGCGGCTCACTTGTCATCTCCCTCGATTAATTCAGGTGCTTCAACAATTTCAGGAGTATGGGGATTCGCAACGTTGTACTCCCATTGGCGGGCAATCTCTTCATCGCTAAGAACATCTTCTTCGCGCTCTACTGCCTGCCATGCGGCTTCAAGGCGTGAATCTTCTCCGCGGCGATGTAAGAATCCAGCGAGCTGTTCTGCTCCAGCTTCAATGGTTGGTTCCCATTCAAAGACAACTTCATTATCGCCGGAGCCGATTCGAACTTCAGAGCCAGCAACTGCGCCCTTCTTAAAGAGTTCTTTCTCAACGCCAAGCTGAGCTAAACGATCGGCTAGATAACCAACTGCTTCTGCATTCTTAAAGTTTGTCTGGCGTACCCAGCGAACAACTTTCTGTCCACGCACGCTAAATGATCCATCGCCATTTTTCTGAACTATGAAGCCTGAATCATCAACGGCCGTTGGGCGCAGAATTATGCGAGTACGTTCTTCCTTTGCCGCCTCTGCACGTTCGCGTTGCACAAGGCGCGCCATTGAATACAGGAGCTCTTGCAAGCCTTCGCGGCTGGCAGCCGAAACTTTATAAACCTCGTAACCCTTTTCGCGCAGCTGTTCTTCGACCATATCAGCCATCGCTTTACCGTCAGGGAGATCGACTTTATTGAGGGCAACGATACGTACGCGATCTTCGAGTCCGCCGTAGAGAGCGAGTTCATTTTCAATTGCTTCAAGGTCATCAATTGGATTGCGATCTGTTTCTAGCGTTCCGCAATCGAGTACGTGAACGAGTGCCACGCAGCGTTCGACGTGGCGTAGGAATTGCAGGCCCAGTCCCTTACCTTGTGACGCACCTGGAATAAGTCCTGGAACATCTGCCACGGTAAAGCGGGTATCGCCTGCTTGAACAACGCCGAGGTTTGGAACGAGAGTGGTAAATGGATAGTCAGCAATCTTTGGACGAGCAGCTGAAATTGCGGCAATCAGAGAAGATTTACCTGCACTTGGGAATCCAACGAGGGCAATATCGGCAACTGATTTGAGTTGAAGAGTAAGCCTGCGTTCTTCACCTGGTTCGCCTAGGAG
>CAZSWE010000032.1:0-10658 GCA_964610715.1 uncultured Candidatus Planktophila sp. | reverse complement strand
TTGATGCCAGAGGCATAAGCCTTCTCAATTCCATCCCAATCTAGAACCCATTGGCTGCCATCGACTTCCTCAGGCGCTTGCGAAAATGGAACATCTACTTGCTCTAGCTTTGTCTCAGCGCACCACGTCCAGAAATTTGGGTAGACAGGCGAGTTGATAAGAATCTTGTCACCGGGTTGGGTGATAACGCGAAGAACTTCTACTACGCCAACGCCGACATCGGCGGCGATGCGAACCTGCGCAGCATCTGCCTTCCAGCCCCAGCGACGTTCAGCAAATCCACTAAATGCCCTGCCAAGTTCAGGAATTGGGCCGAGGTAACCAAGATCTGAAGTGTCAACCATCTCTCGCAAAATCCGTCGAATGGGCTCTGCGACTGGAAAATCCATTTCAGCGACGGGAAGCGGCAAGACATCTGTAGGAAAGGAACGCCACTTTTCGCTGCGATGGGTTTTAAGTTCACTCAAGTCGAGTGCGCGAAGTTCGAAACCGCTCTTCTCACTCATGGACTTAGTATGTCACCGACAATACGCTTTATCCATGACCGCGAATATGACGATTACAGCTTCGCAGATGAAGAAGATCGTTGCGGATTTGGCCAGACGTGATGCGCGCTTTGCAAAGGTGATAGATGCACATCCACTCTGCACAATCGGTAGAAATCCAAAGCCAGTGAACCACTTTGAGGCGCTCGTTGAATCCGTTATTTCACAGCAGCTGGCAGTCAAGGCTGCGGACACAATATATGGCAGGGTCAAAGGGCTGGCGCAGGGTCGAGTAGTGCCCGCACGCATTGCTGCTATATCTGAGGAAGATATGCGTGCAGCAGGCGTTTCGGGAGCCAAGTTCAAAACTATTCAGGGGCTAGCAGATGCAGCGTTAAGTAAGAAGATAAAGATTAATCAGCTCCATAAAATTGAAAGCGATGAAGAGATATTTCAACAGCTCACGAGTCTTTGGGGAATCGGGCCATGGACTGTTGACATGTTTATGATGTTCCAACTGGGGCGCTTAGATATCTGGCCTACTGGAGATCTCGGTGTCAGACGAGGATACGAAAAAATCTATCGGCTCAGTGAAGAGATCACCCCTGCTGCGTTAGAGAAGAAGGGCGAGAAGTTTCGTCCTTACCGAAGCGTGGTGGCCTGGTACTGCTGGCGAGCGCTGGGTTAAGAGTTACTCAACTGCGGGAAAGTTACTCCCGTGCTGGAGTGGCAGTCATAACCATTGGGGTTCTTCTTTAAATACTTTTGGTGATACTCCTCGGCCAGGAAATATGGAACCCCTTCGGCGCTGACAATTTCAGTGACAATCTGGCCGATGCCATCGCGTGTAAGTGCTGCTTGATATACATCTCGAGTGACCTCTGCCTGTAACTGCTGCGCCGCAGTCGTTGTAAAAATAGCGCTGCGATATTGAGTTCCGATATCTCCACCCTGGCGATTGAGCGATGTTGGATCATGCATGACCCAAAACTCTTCAAGTAAGCGACGATAAGAAACTTTTGCTGGATCGAAATCAACTTCTACAGTCTCAGCATGTCCTGTGACACCGGTGCAGACTTGTTCATAGCTCGGATTAGGTCGAGCACCGCCCATATATCCAACGCTGGTCGCGATTACTCCATCGAGATTCCAGAAACGACGCTCTGCGCCCCAGAAACAACCTGTCGCAAAAAATGCTTTCTCAGAAGTACTCATAGTCAGATAACCTACCCTTCTACCTGCGCCCCCGTAGCTCAGGGGATAGAGCACTGCCCTCCGGAGGCAGGTGCACAGGTTCGATTCCTGTCGGGGGCACCTCTGATTTCAAAAGATAAATTCACTAAAGGGATACAAATCACCCTGATTAACGAAATCTTTTCTCGTACCTTCTTGTTTAACTTGAGAGTTACAGGGAGAATTACCCTCTTGTGCGCGTTCTTTGCGCAGTCACTAACTCGATTACAGGAAGGGGATAGCCATGGATTGGAGACATCAGTCGGCCTGCCGCGAAGAAGATCCTGAGCTCTTCTTCCCCGTGGGCAATACCGGCCCCGCCATTACCCAGATCGAAGAGGCGAAGAAGGTCTGTAATCGCTGCATCGTTAAGGAGCCATGCCTGGCATGGGCGCTGGAATCTGGCCAGGATGCCGGAGTCTGGGGCGGTCTCTCAGAAGATGAACGTCGCGCCTTGAAGCGTCGCGCTGCACGTAACCGCGCTCGCCTCGCTGATCAAGCAAATTCCTAAAAATCTTTAGTTAGACCGGGAAAGTTAAGATCGCTCTCGTCTGCTGATCATCAGTAATTAATTGCAACTCACCACGTAGCTCATTTTCAGTCAGTGTGCGCACAATCTGTAGGCCGAGATTTGGTGAGGTCGCGATATCAAAACCTTCAGGAAAACCTACGCCATCATCGCTAATTGTTACAGCCAACTCTCGACCGTTGAGAGTGGCATGGATACCCAGCGCGGATCCTTCTTCAGCTAATCCATGTTCGAGCGCGTTATGGATTAGTTCTGTGACCACCAGTGCCAGCGGAGTTGCGATGCGCGGTTCAAGAGAACCAATAGTGCCGGTGCGATCAATATGAAGTTCGCCCATTCGTGGACTGAGCTCAAGGGCATGCGATACCAAGTTATCTAGGACATCATCAAAGTCAACGGATGAGTCACGGCTACTAGAGAGCGTCTCGTGGACGAGCGCAATTGAGGCGATGCGGCGTACTGCTTCATTGAGCGCAGCGCTAGCACCAGGATCTTCGATGCGGCGGGCCTGTAAACGCAAGAGCGCCGAAACAGTCTGCAAGTTGTTCTTTACTCGGTGATGAATCTCGCGGATGGTTGCATCTTTTGTCACCAACTCACGTTCGCGCCGGCGTAGTTCGGTGACGTTATTAAGGAGAACAATTGCGCCCACGCGATCTGTTGCCTGAAGTAACGGCAGGACAGTGAAATCAATCGTTCCGCCTGAATTCTCAATCTCTACTCGCTTCAGCGCTTTACCAGTAAGGCCCATAGCGATTGTTTCTTCTTGTGCATCAGGCTTCACGCGCGCAAGTGATTGTGCAACTTCACCTAAATTATGTCCTTCTACTTCACTCATCCAACCAAGTCGGCTAAAGGCAGAGCGCGCATTAGGGCTGGCGTATGAAACAACTCCGTTGACATCAAGTCGAATAAGGCCATCTCCGACGCGAGGTGCAGGATCAAAGAGCGAACCTGCATCTGGGTAAGGAAATGTTCCTTCAGAGATCATGCGATAAAGCTTGTGTGCAATTTCGCGATAGTTGAGTTCGAGGCGAGATGGTTGACGCATCAGCTCTGCATTTCGATGCCGCGAAATTACGCCAATGACGTGTCCATCAAACATCACCGGGATGGTCTCCTCTTTAACGAGGTACTCCCCCATCTGTTCTGGTTGAGTATCACGAACGATCTCTGCACTAGAAAGCGCTTGGTCAATATGAGGACGTTTGCCATGTGAAATTTCATCACCAATGACATCGAGTGGAAAGAGCGTGGCCGCAGTTGTCGGGCGGATATGTGCCACTGCGACATAGCCAGTTGGCCAACTCTTGAAATCTTTTCGCAGCGGAACCCACAAGATGAGATCGGCAAAAGATAAATCAGAGAGCAGCTGCCAGTCAGCAATTAGTTCGCGTAAGCGGTGAATCTGATCTGGAGAGAGCGGGCTTCTGCCCTGCACATAATCTTCGATAGCGGCCATTTATGCCTGCTTCAACCAAGTTGATAGATTCTGTGAAATCTCTTGAGTGGCAAACCAGGTGAGCTCTTGGCCATCGGCAGATACTTCAAAGAGGCATTGCAGATCGCTCCAAGTGAGTGCGCCAGAAAGAGAAACCGACATCTCGTGGCTTTCAGAGATGAGTGATTGTGGAATTTCAAAGGCCAATACGCAGGCAGCGCCCGTTCCGGCACTCTTCATCTCTTGTGCATCTTCTGCTGCCACCATAGAAAGGGTAAATTCAATCTCTTCTTCATCAAGGTCTGAGTGCGCTGCTAAGAAACTTGCAGTCGGTGCATAGATATCTGAGATATCGAGAGTTTCAGAGTTCGCAAAGTCAGAGACTTCTTGGGCTGTCATAGCCGCATATCCACGCATGTGCTAAGCCTATAAGAATTTAAGAGATGAGCTGACCTGCAATTTCTGCGAGGCAACGGCGTAAGTGGCTACGTTCATTGACTTCATAGAGGCTACTGCGCTCACTCTCAGCGCGTAAGACGCTGCGACTATCGGTCGGTAGGGCAATCACACGTGCCGGTTTTATCGCACTGATGCTCTGAGTAAATGATTGATCAAGTGGTGAATTCTTCTTTCCAGGAGTCCGCATGCTCTGCACGGCGACTATTGCTGGCTGTATTGAATTCTGTGCCAACTCACGCAAAAGTTCACGTAAACGCTCAAGAGAAAGTTGATCGCTTTTTGATAGCAGCCAGAGCTCATCTGCATATGTGGAGCTCCAGATAAATGCTTCGCTCTCCCATCTCTTTCCGGTTAATTGCGCTGCGATATTTCGCAAGGTTCCAAGATCAATAACAATGAAATCAAATTCAGAACGAGCGCTGTGTAGCTGTCCCAAGTCACCCTCTAGATTCCCTTGCGAAATCTCCATTCCCCAAAGGTTCTCTGAAATCTGCGGGTGGCGAACGCTGGCACGTAGACCTCGCTGGCCAAGGAGCGATGAGATAGCAGGAGCTTGAGCATGTGCATCAACTAAGAGCGTTCTCTTTCCCAGCAAACTCAACTCTGTCGCAAGATTAATCGCAGTCTGAGTGCAACCCGAAGAACCAGCTGATGCAGCAAGTGCAATGGTGCGCGCACGAGTCGGAGCGCTCTGTGCTTGCGCTCTGATCATCGGTGCACGTAGTGATCCACGCATGAGCGAGATAAGTTCGAGCGCTGTTGTAGGAAACTCTTGTACGCCAGCAAATGAAGATGTTGTGGAGTCCTTGGGTGCAAAGAGAAAGACTGGAAACCCACGAGATTTCAACTCTGCAATCGCTGCAGGGGTCAAGCCTTCTAAATCAGTAGCCAGAATAATGGTTGCCTTATCTACTGCTTCTTTACTGCAGAGCTGATCAATCTGATCAAAATCTAAGGCTCGCAGAGTGATATTCCATCCTTGCGAAAAGAGAGTACTGGCAATAAATCCTTCTCGCTCTGGATCACGTATTCCGGTGATTGCAGAGCTAGCGACTTCACCCACGGGCGCGCACAACCACTAAACGACCGCTAGTGGATGCAGATAAGACAGTTGCAATATCTACTCGATCAAGTGCAAGTCCCAGCGCAACTTCTCCACCAAAGTTGCTTCCTTTGCGATCGATAGATGTCACAAAAGCGCCACTGACAATGAATTCTGGAGCGATAGTTGTCTTTGTCTCGCGTACATCATGGAGTTGATAGAGCGAAATGAGCTCACCTACTGCAACTTCAATAGGAATATCTACCGCTCTGATACTCAGTGAAATCTCTTGATGAGTCAGCGCTCTTGCATCATCTGTCAGCGAACTACCTTGCAACAATTCACCCGCAACCAAGCGCCGGCGAGTGATTGACCCAATGGGATTGGTCGATGCTGCAAGGTAGTTCTTTGCCGCAGCCCCGAGCGCTACAGATTGGTAGCCCAGATCGTTGGCTCCAATCTGAGTGCCTGCTGCCATTGGGCGCAGGACCACCCAATAACTCTCGTGTGTATTTGCAGCGCGCGTCATCAGAAATGAAGCGAGCAACGCCCCAAGACAGAGAGCAATAGAGAGATAGAGACGAGTCTGGGATTTCTTCTTTACGGCCATGGGCGCACGGTAAAAGTGCGCGCTATGGCGCAAGCCTTACTTCTCCACAGTAGAACTTAAGTATGAGCCGTGCTCATACTTGTGGCCGATTTGAAAATGCGCATGAAGCTGAAATATCGCGCCATGACTACAGAAACTACACATACGCTCACTGAAAATCGCCGCTCTTTTCTGCAATTGGTATCTAGTACCGAAGATCGCTCGCTCTGGGAACATCCAGTGCTCGACATCTTCGCACCTCCTACGCGAGAAGTTCCGGCGCAGAAAGCAAAGCTCTATCTCGTTCCATCCACCTTTGGTGAAGACCTAGAAGCCGATGAGATGCCTATTCCCACTTCAGCATCAGAGTTACCTGAACTGCATGCCTGGACGATGAAGTTCATTGTGAGCGTTGTTGAAGTGTGGGGCGGAAGGCGGCAGCCAGCACAACTTATTCGCTGGTGCCATCGCGTTATCTATATGGAGCTACTCAAAAGCGCTGGAACTCAGAGAGAGATTGGAAAGATTAAGAGCATCCATCAATCTGAGCCCTTCGATGGAATCTGTGAATCAACGGTAGTTATCCGATTTGGCGCGCGTTATCGATCGGCAGTTATTCGCTTTGAAGGCGTAGACGGACGTTGGTTATGTACCGCCCTGCACTTGTTGTAAAGAATATTAGGCGGCGCCGTGGCAACGCTTATATTTCTTTCCAGAACCGCAAGGGCATTGGCTATTACGCGAAACATCTCCGCTTGTCACAACACCGTTTTCATCGGCTGCTGAATAGCGAAGTGGTTGGCTCTGCGCAGGTTTTTCATCGACGCCTTGCGCCTTGATACCGCTGCCATCGCCTTCAATCGTGACCTGCACATTAAAGACCAAGCTAGCAAGCTCTTCTTTGATGGCATCCATCATTGCAGCAAAGAGTTCGTAGCCTTCACGCTGATACTCAACAAGTGGATCGCGTTGCGCCATAGCGCGCAAGCCAATTCCTTCTTGTAGATAATCCATCTCATAGAGATGCTCGCGCCATTTACGGTCAAGAACTGAGAGCAGAACGCGACGTTCTAGTTCGCGCAAAACATCAGCACCGAGTTCATCTTCGCGCTTCTTATATGCCTGCTTAGCATCTTCAAGAATCTTTGACTCTAGATAATCAACATCCATCGCATCTTTTGAGCCGACTTCTGCAATTAAATCGTCTGGGGTAAATGAGATTGGATAGACAAGCTTGAGCGCTGTCCATAGCTTCTCGAGATCCCACTCTTCGGCATATCCCTGCGCTGCTGCTGCATGTACGTAGGCAGAGACAGTATCTGCAACAAAGTCGCCGACTTGTTCGCCCAGATCTTTACCTTCTAGAACCAAACGTCGCTCGCCGTAGATAACTTCGCGCTGGCGGTTCATGACATCGTCGTACTTAAGGACGTTCTTACGAATCTCAAAGTTCTGAGCTTCGACCTGTGTCTGCGCTGAGCGAATAGCGTTAGAGACCATCTTGGATTCAATTGGCTCATCTTCAGGTAATCCTGCAGCTGACAGTACGCGCTCAACGATTCCAGAGTTAAATCGACGCATCAAATCATCTTGTAATGAGAGATAGAAACGTGATTCACCTGGATCGCCTTGGCGACCAGAGCGACCACGCAACTGATTATCGATACGGCGTGATTCGTGGCGTTCAGTACCGAGAACATAGAGGCCGCCGAGTGAAACAACTTCTTCGTGTTCCTTAGCGATTGCTTCCTTCTGCTTGGCAATCTCTGCAGGCCAGGCAGCTTCGTATTCAGGTGCGTTATCAACTGGCGAAATTCCACGACGCTGAAGTTCGAAGTCAGCCATGAACTCTGGGTTTCCACCGAGCATGATGTCGGTACCGCGACCTGCCATATTTGTTGCAACAGTGACGGCGCCCTTAGTACCTGCGCGAGCAACGATCGCAGCTTCACGTTCGTGGTGCTTGGCGTTCAAGACTTCGTGTGGAACTCCCGCCTTCTTAAGGAATGCCGAAAGTTCTTCAGATTTTTCTACGCTGACGGTACCGACCAGAACTGGTTGTCCCTTACGGTGGCGTTCGACGATATCTCGCGTAACAGCTGCAAACTTTCCGGTCTCAGATTTGTAGACCAAATCTGGTTGATCAATACGTTGCATATCTCGGTTGGTAGGAATTGGAACAACGCCAAGTTTGTAGATTTGGTGAAATTCAGAAGCCTCTGTCATCGCAGTACCGGTCATACCTGAGATGGTTTCGTAGAGACGGAAGTAGTTCTGCAGAGTGATGGTGGCCAGCGTCTGGTTCTCATCCTTAATTTCAATACGTTCTTTCGCTTCCAGCGCCTGGTGTAGACCTTCGCTGTAGCGACGTCCAGCCAACATACGGCCGGTGTGTTCATCGACAATTAAGAGCTCACCATTCATAACTACATAATCTTTATCGCGCTTAAAGAGCTCTTTCGCGCGGACTGAGTTGTTGAGATAGCCAATAAGTGTGGTGTTGGCAGCCTCATAGAGGTTCTCAATCTTGAGAAGTTCTTCTACCTTGGTGACGCCATCTTCAAGAATTCCGATGGTCTTCTTCTTCTCATCTACTTCGTAGTGAACATCTCGCTGCAACTTGGTTGCGATATTGGCAAACTCTTCGTACCACTTGGTGGCCTTGTCAGCAGGACCACTGATGATCAAAGGAGTACGAGCCTCATCAATCAAAATTGAGTCGACTTCGTCCACGACAGCGAAGAAGTGATCGCGTTGTACGCAATCTTCAAGCGACCAAGCCATGTTGTCGCGTAGATAATCGAAACCAAATTCATTATTTGTGCCGTATGTGATGTCAGATAGGTAAGCAGCGCGACGTTCTGCAGGAGTCATGCTGTTGAGAATGACTCCAACAGATAGTCCGAGGAAGCGGTGGATACGACCCATCCATTCGCTATCGCGTTCTGCCAAATAATCATTGACGGTGACTACATGTACGCCACGACCAGCGAGAGCGTTGAGATAGGAAGGAAGGGTTGCTACGAGAGTCTTTCCTTCACCGGTACGCATTTCTGCAATATTTCCTTTGTGCAGCGCTGCTCCACCCATAATCTGAACGTCATAGTGACGCTGACCTAGTGTGCGCTTGGCGGCTTCGCGAACAACAGCGAAAGCTTCGGGAAGCAAATCATCAAGGCTCTGACCTTGGGCAAGGCGTGATTTAAATTCATCAGTCTTGGCGCGCAATTGCTCATCTGAGAGAGATGAAATGTTGGGTTCAAAGCCGTTGACCTTGTCGACGATCTTGCTGAGGTCGCGAAGGATCTTGCCTTCGCCAGCGCGCATGAGTCGATCAAGAACTGAAGCCATTGCAACTACCTTCCGCATATGCCCGTACAGAGGGTCTTATCGTAGGGGTTCTGCAACGCAGGCAGTTACAGCAGCGGCCACCTCAATTCCCCTATCCCGAAGGGCCCGCACGGCTTCCTGAAGCGTGGCCCCCGTTGTGACGAGGTCGTCAATAACAACGGCCTTTCCACTCAGAAAATTCAGGGATTTCATAGAGCCATCTAAATTATGAAATCTTGATTTCGCATCGAGCGAAGATTGATCTTGGACCCGACGAGTGTGTTCTAAATTTTCGTATGCTGGCAGCCCAGTCTCTGCGCTGAGCTGATGCGCCAGCGCAGCAATAAATTGACGCCCGCGTGAACGGGCAACTGATCTACGTGAAGGAATTGGAATAAGAAAATCTCCACCAATTTCTCGCAGTGCAAAAGTCAATGAATGGCCCAGCGCTTTATAGATGAGTTGATCGGCGATTACTAGATTGTTCTCTTTTGCAGCAAGCAGAACCTTTCCTGCAATTGGCGAGTATGTGACAGCGGAATAGATCGGAAAAGTCGGCTGATGTTGCGACCACTGGCGATAAATATGTGGATGCCAGTTCTTGCGACACAATGAACAGATTTCAAGCCCAAGTTGCCCACATCCTAAGCAGCGACTCGGAAAGATGATTTCTTGTAACGCGCGAATGCTTTTCATGGCACGCATTCTTCATTGTTACAGCTAAAGATTTAGAGGTAGAAATTCTCCTCGTGGAAATCTAGCGGGGTAGCTTTGATAGGCCTTGACTGAATCTGTTCGCCAGCAACACGTGGCAAGGTCAGGACAAAGTGAGCGCCTTTGTCAGGTCTTCCCCATGCATCGAGTTCTCCATTATGAAGGCGTGCATCTTCCAGCGAGATAGAGAGCCCAAGGCCGGTACCGCCGCGGATACGTGCGCGGGAAGGATCAGCGCGCCAGAATCTATCGAAGACGCGAATGAGCGCAGATTGATCAAGTCCTGGACCAAAGTCACGGACGCCAATTGCCATCTCGGTCTCAGTGGCGAGGATGGTGACAACAATTTCCTTGCCATCAGCATGGTCGAGCGCATTAGAGAGCAAGTTACGCAAAATGCGCTCTACTCGGCGAATATCAGCCTTTATCTGCACAGATGGTGACTGTGCCTCGATGCGGATACCTGAATCTGTGGGAACTTCACCTAACTCAAAATCTGCAACGCAGCGCTTTACCAAGTTAACAACATCGAAATCAACTGGCTCTAGCACTGCCACCTCAGCATCAAAGCGACTTACCTCAAGGAGATCTTCAAGCAACCTTTCGAAGCGATCTATCTGAGCAGCAAGCAGCTCTGAACTGCGTGCGACAACTGGGTCAAATGATGTGCGCTGGTTGTAGATAACTTCAGAGGCCATACGTAAGGTTGTAAGAGGCGTGCGCAGTTCATGAGAAACATCTGATACAAATCTCTGCTGAACGCGTGACAAATTCTCTAAACGCGAAATCTGTCGTTCGATTGATTCAGCCATCTCGTTATAGGACTGGGCAAGAGT
>CAZSWE010000031.1:0-10700 GCA_964610715.1 uncultured Candidatus Planktophila sp. | reverse complement strand
TGTTAAGCACGCCGCCAGCGTTCGTCCTGAGCCAGGATCAAACTCTCCATAGAAAGTTTTGTTCATGGCTTACGAGACAAACAAACTGTCGTTTATTTTGTCTTTACCAAAGGAAATCAACGAGTATTTCCAGGCGCTATAAATAGCGTCTGGTACATACTTCATTGAAGTATTTATTTGAGAAGGCACTTAATTGTTTGCACAAAAAAGTAAGCCTTCTCGGCATTGACTTATGGCACGCTGTTGAGTTCTCAAGGTACGGATGCGCACTGCAAGCGGGAATTTCTTCCTTTTTTCAGGGCAGACCGCCAAATCTAGTCCATCGCAACAAGCACGGTCAAACCGGCTTGTTTAGGCCTAGATCGGGAAGTTGTGCTGTACGGCCTCGTAAAAGTCCGTTCCACAGCAAGGAGCGCAACTATAGGGGGTTGGGCCAAGGGGGGTCAAATCGGGTTCGCTCCCCCTGGGTCAACTGGCCTCTTTATGGCGGAACTAGCAAAAATCCTCACTTTTATGCGTAAAAAATGGCGACTTTGGCGAAAATCGGAAACCTTAAATTAGCTCTACTGCAGCTAGGTCGCGCTTACCCTTTCGCAAAACCGCATATTTACCGCATAAAAAGTGGCTTTTTTCGAGACGGAAATCTTCGCCCGAAATCTTCTCATTATTGAGATATGCGCCACCTTCTTTGACGATGCGTCGGGCGGCAGATTTTGAATCGACTACCCCGGTCGCCGCCAAGAGATCGACCCATGTCGGAATCTCTTCCCCACTTTTTACTTGAGTGCGTGGAAGTTCCGCCAGGGCTGCAGAGAGCGTTGATTCATCTAGTTCAGTGATGTCACCTTGACCAAAGAGCGCGCGCGCTGCAGCTTCGACTCGTTGACAAATTTCGGGGCTATGAACAAGTGAAGTTAATTCACGTGCGAGTTCGCGATGTGCTTCGCGTGCGCCAGGATTCTCGTTATGAGTTTTTTCTAGCGCCTCAATCTCTTCACGTGATTTAAATGAAAAGACCTTGAGGAACTTGATGACATCTTTGTCGTCCGAGTTAAGCCAGTATTGGAAGAAGGCATATGGCGATGTCATTTCAGGATCAATCCAGACCGCGCCACCTGCGGTCTTGCCGAACTTAGAACCATCCGCCTTAGTTAACAATGGAACTGTCAGTGCATGTGCTGATCCACCTTCTGCACGACGAATAAGATCGAGTCCTGCAGTGATATTTCCCCACTGATCTGAACCTCCTATTTGAAGTGTGCAGTTATATTTGCGGTAAAGCTCGAGGTAATCCATCGATTGCAAAACTTGGTATGAAAATTCGGTGTATGAAATCCCATCCTTCTCAAGACGGGCAGAGACAGCATCCTTATTGAGCATCTGATTGACGCTAAAGTGCTTTCCGATATCGCGCAAGAATTCGATTGCAGACATTGGAGCTGTCCAATCGAGGTTATTGACCATCTTCGCTGGATTCTGCTTTGTTTCGAAATCCATAAACTTTGAGAGCTGGGCCGTCATGCGCTTAACCCACTGTTCAACCACGTCAGTTGTATTGAGCGTTCGCTCTTCATTCTTTCCACTGGGGTCTCCTACAAGGCCTGTTGCTCCCCCAATTAATGGGAGCGTGTGATGTCCTGCCAGCTGAAAACGACGGAGAACAAGTAGAACTACAAGGTTTCCCACATGGATGCTGGGTGCAGTTGGGTCGGTGCCGAGATAGAGCGTGATGGGCTTTTTTAGCGCCTCACGGAGCTCCTTCTCATCGGTGGTCTGAGAAATAAGGCCGCGCCATTTAAGGTCATCGATTAGATCTGTCATCTCGTGTTTCACGCACCCATCATCTCTGAAAAAGCCTTCGCCTTGTCGGTAAATTCCTTTGAGTATGCAGCGGTGATTGCTGTCGCCTCCTTAATTTGAGCTTTAAAGGAAGAAGGAGAAGTTCCACCCACTGTTGTACGCGATTCAAGTGCGCCCTGAACTGTCAGTACATCTCGCACATCACTCTTGAGAGACGGATGAATGGATACGAACTCGTCATCCGTTAATTGATGGAGTTGACGACCCGTTGATTCGCAGAGAGCTACGCACTTACCTGCCGCCTCGTGCGCAAGGGCAAATGGAACCTTTGCGCGCACCAAGTAATCGGCAATTTCGGTAGCAAGAGAGTAACCAAGTGGCGTAGCCAGCGCCATCTTCTCACGATCAAAATCAGTTGTTGCGACCATACCTGTTACTGCAGGAAGAACGAGAAGAACTGTATCGATGGAATCAAAGAGCGGTTCTTTATCCTCTTGCAGATCGCGGTTATATGCGAAAGGTAAACCTTTCAGCATTGTGAGAACCCCAGTGAGATTTCCAACCAAACGTCCTGCTTTCCCGCGAGCGAGTTCTGCCATATCTGGATTCTTCTTCTGCGGCATGATTGATGAACCGGTTGAATATGCGTCAGCCACCTTTGCCCAACCAAATTCAGTAGTTGCCCAGATGCACCACTCTTCACCGATACGAGATAGATGAATGCCGACCATGGAGAGAATAAAGAGCGCTTCGGCAACAAAGTCACGGTCTGATACGCCATCAATTGAGTTGGCAGCGCTCGATGTAAATCCGAGGTTCGCAGCTGTTACTTCAGGTGAGAGCGGCAGAGATGATCCTGCCAAGGCCCCAGAACCCAATGGGCTCACAAGAGCACGGTCGAGCCAATCGTGAATACGATCGAGATCGCGTGAAAAACCCTGTACATGCTTAGCAATCTCATGTCCAAAGAGAACTGGTTGCGCGTGCTGCAAATGAGTAAAGCCTGGCGCTGGCGCATCGCCGTATTCGCTTGCCTTCGCAATGAGCGCGTTCTGAAGCGCCAACACCTGCTGCGCAACCTCAATCATGTGATCAATTGCGTAGAGGCGAAGATCTGTAGCAACTTGATCATTACGGGAACGTCCGGCGCGAAGAGAGCCTCCGATGGTGCCGAGTTTCTCAGTTAAACCACGTTCGAGCGCGCTATGAACATCTTCATCTGAATCGATGGCAACGAAGGAGCCTGAGGCTACCTCTGTAATCAGCTCATTGAGCGCGTTGCGAATGGGATTGGCTACTGAATCTTCTAGGAGTCCACTCGACTGCAGCACATCTAGATGAGCTAAGGATGAGCGAAGGTCATACGGAGCTAAACGCCAATCGAAGTGCACGCTACGAGAGAGTGCAAAGACTGCGTCAGCAGGTGTTTGCGAGAAACGTCCACCCCAGAGCGCCATTATTTGCTTCCTCTTCTCTTGATCCCGCCGTAAGCCAGTAATTCTCTCGCGAGTTGGGCTCCACCGCTGGCTTTTCTGGATACAACGAGGACCGTGTCATCACCTGCAATAGTGCCGATAATCTCGGAAATTCCAGAGTGATCGAGAGAGCTAGCCAATAACTGCGCTCCCCCAGGTGGTGTACGCACGACTGCGAGATTGCCACTGGCCTCAACAGAGAGGATGAGGTCAGATGGAATCGGCATTGTGCGCGAAATGGATTCATCATCGCTCTCTGAGATTCGATAAATTGATTCACCATTTGCAGCGCGTCCTCGGACAGCGCCAATCTCTTCAAGGTCGCGACTCGCTGTTGCTTGCGTTACAACAAACCCAGCCTTCTTCAATTGCTTCACCAGATCAGATTGTGAATGAATGAGCCCTGCCTTGATAAGGGCTATCGCCTTTGCCCTACGTGCGCTCACGCTAGACATGAGAAACCTCCTTGAGGGCCTTAGTGAATATCGATACAAACTTCTCGGCCTGCTTCATTGAAATGTTGAGCGCTGGCGCTAAACGAATCGTTCTATCTCCTGGTGCATTGATAAGTGCTCCAAGTTCTTGGGACTTCTTTACAACTAACTTGGCAACGGGCTTATCTAGCGTCAAACCAATAAGTAGTCCCGCACCACGGACTTCTGTTACACCCTCAATGAGGGCAAGTTCGGCGAGCAGAAAAGCTCCTACCTCATCCACATGCGCGAAAATCTTTTCTTTCTCAATCGAGGAGATAACGGCCAGAGCTGCTGCAGTTGCAACTGGATTGCCACCAAAGGTGGAACCGTGATCGCCTGCCTCAAACAGCTTTGATGCAGAACCAAGGGCAATCATTGCGCCGAGTGGAAGTCCCCCTCCGAGCCCCTTAGCCAACGTAATCACATCAGGTTTGATTCCCGAATACTCATAGCCGAACCAATCTCCCGTGCGACCCATTCCTGTTTGAACACAATCGAATACTAAGAGCGCCCCGTTGTCATCACAGTACTGTCGTAAGTTCTTGAGATAATCCGCGGGCGGAACAATGACGCCGGCTTCGCCCATGATTGGTTCGACAATTACCATCGCAGTTTTCTTGGTGATAGCGCGCTTCATCGCTGATGAATCACCAAATGGAACGTGCTTTATCCCCTTAATAAGTGGCTTAAAAGGATTTCGCTTGGAAGGTTGACCCGTAAGCGAGAGCGCGCCCATCGTGCGGCCGTGGAATGCCTCTTGCGTTGCTACAACTTTATATTTACCGGTCTTGCGAGAGAGTTTGAGCGCTGCTTCATTAGCTTCAGCGCCTGAATTACAGAAGAAGACACGGGCACTTTTATCGCCAGTCATCATCTGAAGCTTTTCGGCTAGCTCTAAAACATTTGGGTGCGCATAGAAATTGCTGACATGGCCCAACGTTGAAATCTGCTTGCTTACCGCTTTGACAATCGCAGGATGTGCATGTCCCAAAACATTAGTGGCGATTCCGGCTAAGAAATCAAGGTAGCTCTTGCCATCAGTGTCCTTCACAACCGAACCCTTGCCTGAGACGAGTTCGATAGTTGGAGTCCCGTAGTTATCTTGAATAGCTCTCTGCCAACGCTTCATGCGACCACCAACGTTCCGCCCACACCTAAGAGAGCATCTCTAAGAGCCGATGGATTTGTTCCATCGATAATTCGTACCGCCTTCGCCCCTGCTGCGATCGCATCAAGGCATGCTTGAACTTTAGGGGCCATTCCTTCAGCAAAGCTCGCTTTAAGAGATTCCAATTCTTGCGCAGAGATTGATTCAATAAGCGAACCTTTGTCAGGCCATTTCTTATAGATTCCTTCAACATCAGTCATGATGATGAGCCACTGTGCATCGAGAGCTCCCGCAATCGCCGCTGCTGCCAAATCTGCATTGACGTTATAGCCATGTGTGCCATCTTCACTTCTCGCTATTGGAGATATGACCGGTACCTTTCCTGCTGAAACAAGTTCATTTACTGGCTTCGGATTCACTGATGAAATCACTCCAACGAGACCGAGATCAGCGGGAGTTCCATCTACCAGGGTCGTAAGAGCTTTCGCTACAAGAGTTCCTGAAGATCTTCCAGAGATTGCAACGGCGTTTACGCCATGATCAGCGAGCGAACGCGCGACTGATGGCCCCACTTCATGAGCTAACACTCGCTCAACTACTTCAAAAGTTTCAGGGGTCGTGACTCTGAATCCGCCTACAAAGGATGTCTCGATTGCAGCGGCTTCTAGCGCTTCGCCTATTTGAGGACCGCCACCATGGACTACAACCGGTGTGACACCCGTAGCGATCGCATCGGAGATCGCCTTGGCAAAGGCGCCGTGCTCATCTGACATAGCGTGGCCGCCGAATTTGATAACAATCATGTTGAATACGCCGAGTTCTCGTGGACATAGTCATGAGAAAGATCGTTAGTCATGACTGTAGCCGTTGCGCCGCCCACATTGAGATTAACTTCAAGGGTTACTAGGCGCTCTGAAAATGAAACTAGCTTCTTATCTTCAAATGGTGCTGAGTTCTTAGCGACATGAACGCCATTGAGAATGACGTCGATATTGATGGCATCCATCTGGGCATCAGCTGTTCCGACTGCCGCCAACACTCGACCCCAGTTGGGGTCTGCGCCAAAGATTGCGCATTTAAGGAGATTGTTTCGAGCACACGCACGTGCAACTTCTACCGCATCCTCTTCAGTAGCTGCGCCCTTAATCGTGATCGCCACAGTTTTTGTCGAACCTTCTGCATCCGCAATCAGCTGCGATGCAAGCGAACCACAGATATCCATGAGAGCGCTCTCGAGTTCGCTCTCTGAGAGCGATACTCCCGAAGCTCCACTGCCCATCAGTAGCACAGTGTCATTTGTTGAAGTACACCCGTCAGAATCAATGCGGTTATAGGTGCGATTGGCCACACGTGTGAAAATCTCTTGCGCACTATCAGGCAATACCGCATCGGTCATAACAACGGAGAGCATCGTGGCTAGAGCTGGAGCCAACATTCCAGCTCCCTTAGCGATACCCGCAAACTCAGCGCCTTGAATTGAAACGGTCGCAACTTTCGGAACGCTATCCGTCGTCATGATGGCGCGGGATACATCATCAAGTGAATCAGTTGTAAGGTTTGCAGCAATTAGTTCAAGCCCGACGAGAATCTTCGGCATTGGCAGAAGTTCGCCAATAAGCCCGGTTGAACAGACGACTACTTCACCTGATGAAACTCCTAGAAGTGCTCCGACCTTCTCTGCAGTCTCATGAGTATCCGCAAATCCTTGGGGGCCCGTGCAGGCATTTGCACCACCTGAATTTAGGACCGCGGCACGAACTTGCTTCCCCTTAGTAACTTCACGAGACCAGATAACCGGAGCAGCAACGACTTTATTAGATGTATAAACGGCCGCTGCATCAAAGCGTGGCCCGAAATTCTCAATGATTGTGAGATCGAGTGCACCAGTTGATTTAAGCCCTGCTGCAATAGCCGCGCCGCGAAAGCCCTTTGGTAGAGATTTCATACTCCCAACCCATCAAAGGCAAGTCCTGCAGCCTCATCGAAACCACACATAAGGTTTGCATTCTGTATTGCCTGCGCCGCAGCGCCTTTTCCGAGGTTATCCAGAGCTACAGATACGACTAGACGAGAAGTGTGTTCATCGACTGCTACCTGAATCTGCACATGATTTGTACCAGTAAGCGATGCAGTCTTAGGCAAACTTCCGATAGGAAGAACTGTCACGAATTGTGAATCTGCGAAGTATTTTGTGTAGAGAGCGTGCACCTCTTCGGTAGACACCTTCTGAGTCAGCTTCGCAGTGATTGTTGAAAGAATTCCCCGCGGCATCGGGGCGAGAATTGGCGTAAAGGAAATCTTGGTGGCAGATCCCGAAAGCTTCGTCAACGCTTGTTCAATCTCCGGAGTATGTTGATGAACTCCCCCGAACTTATAGGAGGTGAGTGATCCAGCTACCTCGCTGGCGATGAGGTTGATTTTTGCACTTCTTCCCGCACCTGTTGTTCCAGAAGCGGCAACGACTACGACATCTGAGAGATCAGCGATGGAAGCTGCCGGTGCTGCACCCAATGCGATCGATGTTGCATAGCAACCTGGATTGGCTACCTTTGTAGATTTAGTTATCAATGATTTGAAGGGTTCGATATCGGCAAGGCCATATGTCCACACTCCGGCGTAATCGCCTCCGTAATACTTACTCCATTGCTCAGCGCTCTCTAATCTGTAGTCAGCCCCAAGATCGACAATCTTTGCACTCGTTGGCAGGGTAACGATGACCTTCGCCGATTCCCCATGAGGCAGAGCTAAGAAAATAAGGTCGCAATTTTTGAAGTCTGCTGTAGAGAATTCGTTGAACTTCTGACCCGCATAGCTCTGCAACTGTGGGTGCACCGAAGTGATCTGCTCCCCCGCATTGGAGTGAGCTGTAATGGCAGTTACTTCGAAATGGGGATGGGATGCCAGAAGGCGAAGGAGTTCGCCCCCTGCATAACCGCTAGCTCCTACGACACCGATTTTCATGGTGACAGGATAGCATATTTATGCATGGCATTGCATATTTATGCAGTACGGGGAATAGCTCCTGTTGCCTTGACTGCCTCAGCCACCGCCGCCTCGCGCATTTCGGTTACTTCTGCGCCAGTCAGAGTTCGGTCTGGAGCACGGAAAACTAGCGAGAAGGCGAGTGAGATCTTGCCATCGCCTAACTTGTCGTATCGATCAAAGAGGGTAATTGACTCTAGGAGTTCACCCGCACCTGCACGCAGAGCGCCCTCGACCTGAGCAGCGCTCACATCAGAGTTGACGATAAGTGCAACATCCTGAAGAGCTGCTGGCATAGTTCCTACTCTTGTTGGTCGGACAAGGGCTGAATCTGGAAGAGCGCTTAAGCCCACCGCAAATGCGACAGAGCGTTCAGGTAGTCCGTACTTGGCCACAATTCGTGGATGTAGCTCACCTGCATGAGCAACCGCCTTACCGTCAACAATGAGTTCAGCACATCGCCCTGGATGCCACGGTGCGAAGTCAGAGCGCTTGATTGTCCAATCAAGGTTGCAGAGCTGCAAAATATCTTGCGCAAATGCGATTGCATCCTGCCAGTTGTAGTCACGGGCTTTGCCTTGCCAATCTTCGTTCTCAACCTTGCCAACTAGGAGCCCTGCTACGTGATAGGCCTGAGGTGGAACGCTGGCAAAGATCTCATCAATCTCCTTCTGAGTAGGTCTTTTAGATAAATCAGGAGAGATAAAAGGAACTAGCTTCTGTGAGCTACGGAAGATTGAACCCATCTCGAAGATTGCGAAATCTTTTGCGCCACGGCTGATGTTGCGCTGCGCAACTTCAATCAACCCTGGAACGAGATGAACTCGCATCAGTGGGAACTCTTCAGACATTGGATTCGCAATTCGGTAGGTCGCAGCGCGTTCGCCCACAAAACCCATGAAATCAATCGTCTCTTGATTAGTGAATGGGAATGTCTGAACTTCGGCAAGGCCACGACTGGCCAGCATCGCACTCACCGCGCGGCGTCGCTTCTGGGTTGGAGTCAGTGATGCATGCTTCGGACGAGGAGGCAATACCGATGGAATCTTGTCATAGCCAACCATGCGGGCAACTTCTTCAGTGAAATCTGCCTGAGTTAAAAGATCTGATCGCCAAGCAGGAGGATCAACCTCAAAAGTCTTCTCATTCACGTCACAGCCGATAGTTCGCAGAACTTCTGCAATCCTTGCTGGCGAAATCTCAACACCGAGGATGCGCGAGATATAGGCAGGGTCAACTTTTACAACTGGGGAATATCGCGGTTGCCCATCAACGACAGTTGCTACATGTTGGGCTGAACTATTCTCGGTCAGTAGCTGCACAAAGCGCGCAGATGCGAACTCTGCAAGAGATGGGTCAACGCTGCGCTCTAGTCGGCGAGATGCTTCTGATGACAATTTATGGCGACGTGAATTCTTAGCGACGCAGACCGGATCAAAGCGCACTGCCTCAAGTGCGATATCAGTTGTAGTCTCAGAAATTTCAGATGAAGCACCACCCATCGTTCCGGCTAGCGCAAGAGGTTGTGCGTCATCACAGACCATGAGGTCATCTGGATCAAGTTGGCGTATTTGACCGTCAAGAGTTGTGAATGGTTGCGCCTTACCTGCGCGCTTAATGGTGAGTCCACCTTTGATCTTTGACTTATCGAAAGCATGGAGTGGTTGGCCAAGTTCGAGCATGACGTAGTTGGTGACATCAACGACGAGAGAGATTGAGCGCATCCCCATCTTTTCAATGCGGCGGCGCATCCAGAGCGGAGTAGTTGCAGATGGATCAAAATTTGAGAGGGTACGAAGGTAAAAGACTGATGCCGTTGTTGGGTCAGCTATCTTTGCAGGAACACCCTTACCGGTATCGGCAAATGTCAGACCGCGCAGCGCATCAACTGGATCCTTAAAGGGCAGACCGAGTGAACCCGCCACCTCTCGCGCGATACCGCGAATACTGAGGGCATAGCCACGATCAGGGTTTACTGCGATATCGAAGATGACATCGTTGATCATCAATCCAGTGATTGCATCGTCACCAATCTTTACTGTGCCTTCGGCGAAGGTCATAATTCCTGAGTGATCCTCACCTAACCCGAGCTCGCGGGCAGAGCAGATCATTCCGTTAGATGTCTTGCCATAAGTTTCGCGCGCACCGATAGCAAAATCCCCTGGCAATACAGCACCAGGAAGCGCCGCCACAATCAGGTCGCCGACGACAAAGTTAGTGGCGCCACAAATGACATACCTTGTCTCTTTCTCGCCACAATCGAGCCCAACGTAACGCACAGGTTTCTTGAACTCAGTGAGCTCTTCGATGCTTAGAACTTTTGCGAATACGAGAGGGCCAGTTAGGTCAGCGCCCTGCTTAATGATCTCTTCGACTTCGAAACCCACACGGATAAGCGCATCAGAAATCTCTTCTGCAGTAATTGCTGAAGGAATCTCAACGAATTCTTGAATCCACGATAAAGGTGCGCGCATTTAGAGCCCTACTCCAAACTGGCGTGTAAAACGAAGATCGCCTTCAACAATGTCGTGCATATCCGTAATTCCGTGGCGAACCATCAAGGTGCGTTCAAGGCCCATGCCAAATGCAAAGCCGGTGTAAATATCGGTATCAATCCCACAGGTTGCCAGCACCTTTGGATTGACCATGCCACAACCGCCCCATTCGATCCAGCGGCCATTGAAGAAGATATCTACTTCAGCGCTCGGTTCGGTAAATGGGAAGAACGATGGGCGAAGTCGTGTAACAACATCAGGCCCAAACATGTGGCGCGCGAAGTTATCGAGCGTGCCTTTCAGATGCGCCATCGTGATGCCCTTATCGATCACGAGACCTTCAACTTGATGGAAGACAGGGCTA
>CAZSWE010000030.1:0-10948 GCA_964610715.1 uncultured Candidatus Planktophila sp. | reverse complement strand
GGCAGAGCCGGGGGATTTACAGTCCCCTCCCATTGGCCGCTCGGGCAACCCGCCAGGGTCTTACGGCTTGCGTAGATTACCTTATTTATTAGATCTCTAGAAATCGGCCCTATTCAGGAAGAATGACAGGCACTTGAGTAATCAAGCCTCCATCGATGACATAGGAAGCTCCTGTGACAAATGAAGACTTATCAGAACATAAGAAGCCAACGAGATTGCCTATGTCATGGATGCTCGCCATACGACCGATGGGATGAGAAAGTCCCCATTCATGTAAGAGATCTTCTTCACTGCGATCGCCTTTAAATGATTGTGCAGTTGCTCGCAACATTGGAGTATCAACGCATCCCGGAAGTACAGCGTTACAACGAATCTGTTCGGCAGCATAATCAACTGCAATTGCGCGAGTAAGTGCATTGACCGCACCTTTTGAAGCCGCGTAAGCAACAACGCCTTTCTGGTTTGAAAGTGATTGCACGGAAGAGATATTGACGATTGAACCGCCCTTAGCTTTGCGCATAAATGGAACGGCATACTTTGTTGTCAGATACATAGCCTTTACATTGACGCCGAATGTCTTCTCCCAGATTTCATCTGTGGTTTCTTCAGCGTTGCCATAGGTCTGCACACCTGCGCTATTAACCAGATAATCAATATGACCATGTTTATTGCCGACCTCTGTGACAGCGCTCTTTACTTGAGCCTCTGATGAGATATCTACTTTGGCACCTGAAAAGCGATCACCGTAGCTGGCGAACTGTGCTGTGGCGCTAGCTATTGCTTTCTCATCTACATCGAAGATGACTACGGTCGCACCATCTTCGAGCAGGCGTTGGGCGCTGCCAAGACCAATTCCTTTGGCTCCCCCAGTAACGATTGCAACCTTATTCATGGAAACTACTCCTTATCTGTGCGCCGTTCTTCTGAACTTCTTCAATTGTGCGAGATCCTGAAAGTGACATGCCGTTGATAAATTCGCGGCGCATTAAGTCAATTACTTGTTGCACCCCTTTTTCACCATTAGCCATCGCGCCATAAAGGTAGGCACGGCCGATAAAAACCGCCTTTGCTCCCAGCGCTACTGCACTTAAGGCATCGAGACCAGACATCATTCCGCCATCGATATAGACCTCGACCTTTTTACCTACTGCATCTACTACTTCAGGAAGAATCTCGAGTGGAACTGGACCGCGATCAAATTGGCGACCACCGTGGTTGGAGAGAATGATTCCTTGAACGCCGCACTTAGCAACTGCCTTGGCATCGGCAACGCTCTGGATGCCTTTGATAACGATGGGGCCATCCCAGACAGTGCGCAACCAGTTAATATCTTCATAATCAGTTGATGGATCAAAGATAAGAGCCGCTAGCTCAGAGAGTGGTTTATCCCAGCCGCGGAAGGCGGCAAACTCGAGCTTGCCAGTTGTGAAGAGATTGAGCCACCAGATTGGTTTGCGTGCAATTGAAAGAACAGTGCTTAACCTAATCTTTGGCGGAACAGTAAGACCATTGCGATTATCGCGATAACGAAGGCCTGCAACAGGTGTATCAACTGTCAGCACGAGCGCTTCAAAGCCAGCCTCCTTTGCCTGCTTGATAACTGCCAGAGTGTCAGAACGATTCTTCATCACATAGAGCTGGAACCATCTGCGGGCGTTCGGAACTGCAGCTGCAAGTTCTGCCGGAGATGTTGTTCCCATCGTAGAGAGCGCGTAAATCAAGTTATTCTCAGCTGCCACATTTGCAACTGCTGGTTCGCCAACATGGTGCATCAAACGGGTATAGCCGGTGGGCGCGAAGCAGATTGGTAAATCAATACTCTTTCCAAGAATCTTTGTCGAAGTATCAATATCTGAAACATCACGCAAGACACGTGAATTGATTTCAACTCGCGCTAAAGCTTGGCGAGTGCGGTCGTAGGCAACTTCATCGACAGCGCTTCCCTCGACATAATCAAAGACAACCTTGGGGGTGCGCTTCTTCGCAATAGCAGCCAGGTCAGCAACATTTTGCGCCCGTTGTAACTTGCCCTTGTAAGGGTTGAGCGATGGCAAGGTCCAGTCAATCAAGGACCAGAAGTACGGAAGGCTCGGCAGTTTTCGAGAGCTCCGAATCATGAGTACAAATTACCCTACAATGGCGCACATTAGAATGTGTCAATAAGAATTGAATTACCAAAGGGGTCCAGAACGTGGCAGACAGCAGTTTCGACGTAGTATCAAAGATCGACCGTATGGAGCTCGATAACGCGATTAACCAAGCCATCCGCGAAATCGATACACGCTTTGACTTTAAGAACACCGGTGCCAAGATTGAACTTACTGGCGACAAGCTAGCCATCGAAGCTGGCACTGAAGAGCGTGCAAAAGCCGCACTCGATGTCGTCAAAGATAAGATGATTAAGCGTGGGGTATCGCTCAAGCACCTCGAGACTGCCGATCCACAGCTATCAGGAAAAATCTACAAGATTGCCGGCACCCTCAAAGAAGGTATCTCGACTGAGAACGCTAAGAAGATTGCAAAGTTCTTACGTGATGAGGGTCCAAAATCCATTAAGACTCAGATTCAAGGTGACGAACTACGCGTCACATCAAAGAGCCGCGATGATCTCCAAGAAGCAATTGAGCAGATTAAGAATGGTAAATTTGAGTTTGCTGTCCAATTTGTTAACTTCCGCTAAGTGGTAAAGGCAAGGAGCGAATACTCGCTCGGACTTCTCTTCGGAGTTGGCGCCTACGTATTCTGGGGGCTCTTTCCGCTTTATTGGCCGCTGCTCAAACCTGCCAACCCACTCGAGATAGTTTCTCACCGCGCAGTGTGGACCCTAGTTTTCTGCATCATTGTCCTAGCGCTCCTGCGTCAACTTAAATCAACTCTTGCCATCTTGAAACACCCCAAGAAGATGGCTGGGTTATTTGCGACAACTGTTCTTATCTCCATCAATTGGCTTACCTACATCTGGGCAACAAATAATGGCCATGTCGTTGAAGCTGCCCTTGGTTACTACATCAATCCCTTGATCATTATCGCTTTTGGTGTTCTGCTCTTGCGCGAGAAGATGCGCCCGCTGCAATGGGTTGCAGTTGGTATCGCAGCTATCGGTGTCGCGATTCTTACTATTGATTACGGTCGACTTCCATGGGTTGCAATTTCGCTCGCACTTTCTTGGGGAACCTACGGGCTCTTAAAGAAGAAGTTAGATCTGGGAGCGCTAGAAGGTCTAACTATCGAAACGCTTATCTCGCTCCTTCCCTATGGCTTCTACCTCTTCTACCTCGGTAACCAAGGCACAGGGCAGTTTGGCAATGGGCTGCTTCTGACCATCCTTCTCATTAGCGCTGGGGCGATGACAGCGATTCCGCTGCTCTTATTTAATGGTTCGACTACGCGCCTGCCGTACAGCACTATCGGCCTGCTGCAATACATCACACCGACAATTCAGTTCTCAATTGGAGTCTGGATTAATCATGAAGAGATGCCGACAGCGCGTTGGATCGGATTTATTGTTATCTGGTTAGCGCTGGCAACTCTTGGAACAGATTTAATGCGCTCAAGCAGAGCGATCGACAATCGCATCGCACAATGAAAAGAGCGCACCGGTAACATCATTTACTGGCAGTGGGCCCAGGGCGGCTCGAGCATCGCGAGCAACTTGCTGTAGCTGATCTTTCGACTCTGCCAGAGCTGGGTGTGAACGCAACTCCTTTAGAACGCTAGCAACTACCGCTTCATCTTTAATCGGAGCGCTCACCAGCTTCTGTAATTTCTTATCTTCAGGACGCGTTGATTTCATGAGGTTGAGCGTTACCAGCGTTGGCACACCTTCGCGTAAATCTGTTCCGGGAGTCTTTCCAGATTGGTGTGAATCGCTAGCAATATCAATAATGTCATCAGCTAGTTGGAAGGCGATACCGATCTTCTCTCCAAATACTGTGAGAGTCTCTTTAATCTCATCCGGTGCACCTGAAACCATCGCGCCAAAGCGCGCACTTGCTGCGATGAGTGAACCGGTTTTATCTGCAACAACTTGTAGATAGTGCTCAAGCGCATCTTCACCGTTCTGTGGGCCTTGCGTCTCCATAATCTGCCCGATTACTAAACGCTCAAAGGTTGATGCTTGTAGGCGGACTGCTTCAGGTCCGATATCGGCAAGGAGCGCTGAGACTTTGGCAAAGAGATAATCACCAGTCAAAATCGCAACAGTATTTCCCCAGCGGCTATTTGCGCTCTCTACGCTTCGACGCAGGCGCGCTTCATCCATGACATCATCGTGATAGAGCGTTGCAACGTGCGTTAATTCGCAGACAACGGCAGATTCAATAATTCCAAAACGGTTCTTATCTCCGTAATGAGATGCCAGTAAAGTCAGTAGCGGACGCAAGCGCTTTCCACCTGCGGCAACTAAGTGGCGCGAGGTCTCTTCAACGAGTGGATAGTCACCTTGAATATGGCTCAGAAGAAGGCTCTCGACCTTCTGCATACCGAGCGCTAATTCAGCCTCTAATTCAGGGGCGATGCCGGGTATTCCGATAGCTGCCATTAGCGGATGAAGAAAGCAGTTGTTTCAATGAAATTCAAGAGAGGCGCTGGGAAGACACCAAGGAGAATTGTCACCGTTGCTGAGACTGCAATTGTGATTGTAGTCAGAGCAGATGGAATGACAACGCTGGTGCCATCTTCGACTGGATCCTTAAAGAACATCAAGACGATGACGCGGATATAGAAGAAGGCGGCAATCGCAGAAGCAAGAACACCAGTAATCAAAATTGCAGTGCTACCTGATTCGTAGGCGGCAGAGAAGATGGAGAACTTTCCGATAAATCCAGAGGTGAGCGGAATACCAGCAAAGGTAAGGAGATAGAGCGCAAATACCAGAGCAAGCAATGGAGAGCGCTTGCCAAGGCCGCTCCAACGATTGAGGTCTGTGACTTCTCCTGCTGAATCGCGAACAAGGGTTACAACTGCAAAGGCGCCAAGTGTGGCGATGCCGTATGCAAAGAGGTAGAAGATTGAAGAATCAAGTCCTGACTTGCTCAAGGCTATAACGCCAGCAAGTAAGAATCCTGCATGTGCGATTGATGAGTAAGCCAACATGCGCTTTACGTCGCGTTGTGTAATTGCAACAACTGAACCAAATACCATCGTGATAATTGCGATGACCACAAGCGCCGGCTTCCACTGCCACTCTGCATTTGCAAAACCAACATAGAAGATACGCAAGATTGCGCCGAAGGCTGCAATCTTTGTCGCCGCTGCCATAAAGCCGGTGATTGCCGTAGGCGCTCCTTGATAGACATCGGGAGTCCACGCATGGAATGGAACTGCGCCCACTTTAAAGAGAAGGCCTACAGCAAGGAATGCGATTCCCATGAGTAAGAAGATGTCGTTACCTGATCCGCCGACAATGCTCTCTTGGATTCCAGAGAGCGTGATTGTGCCTGAATAGCCATATAGATAGGCGATTCCAAAGAGGAAGAAGGCAGATGAGAAGGCGCCAAGAAGGAAGTATTTCAGCGCTGATTCTTGTGACATTAGACGGCGACGACGCGAAAGGCCTGCCATCAAATAGAGAGGCAGAGATAAAATCTCAAGAGCCACAAAGAGGGTGATGAGATCTGTTGCAATCGGGAAGATCAACATTCCGGCAACAGCAAAGAGCGTAAGTGGATAGACCTCAGTAACGCGCAGATCCTTCTGCAGCGATTGACGCTCTTCTTCAGATCCTGGAACAGCAGCTGCCATCGCAGTGAAGTTCTCTTGATCTGCGATGAGGAAGATTGCCAAGAAAGAGATAATCAAGATCGAGGCCTGAATCAGAACAGCTGCGCCATCAAATGCAACTGAACCCATTGCCGCATCAACTGATGATTGATTGCGAACTGTCATGAGGGCTGCAAACGCTGCGACGAGCGAGAACGTTGCGATAAAGAGTTGAGAGCTATGACGCGCTTCGCGTGGAGCAAAGGCTTCAATCAAGACGCCAATGATGGCGCCAGCGAAGACAATAAGAATGGGAGCAAGTTGCGCATAGTTCAAGACCGGAGTTACAAATGTCATTTACTTACCTGCGCTCTCTGATGGAACTGGATCCGTAAAGCCTTGTGACTCAATTACCTGCGCTGCCACCGGGTTGATGACATTGAGCAAAGGAGCGGGATAGAAGCCAAGTGCAATGATGATCGCCAAGACAGGACCAACAGCAAACTTCTCGCGCAGATTCAAATCAGGCAAGTTCTCATTTCCGGGTGTAGTCGGCCCATGAAGCGCCTTCTGTACTGGAATCAAGATGTAGAGGGCTGCGAGAACGATTCCGAAGGTGGCAAGGACTGCAGCAACTGGATAACGAGTAAATGTTCCAACAAGAACTAAGAACTCACTGACGAAGCTTGATAGCCCCGGAAGTGCCAGCGATGACATACCTGCAATAAAGAATGACCACGCCATAACTGGAGTAACTCTTTGTAGTCCCCCAAAGTCAGCGATAGTTGAAGATTTACGACGCGCAATCATCCAGCCAGCAACAATGAAGAGCGCTGCCGTCGAGAAGCCGTGGTTGAACATATAGAGAATCGCACCGCTATGGCCTTGGGTGGTCATAGCGAAGATTCCCATGGTGATAAAACCGAAGTGAGAGATAGATGTGTAGGCAATCAAGCGCTTGATATCGCGTGCTCCGATTGCCAAGAAAGCACCGTAAAGAATTGAGATAACAGCGAGAACAATAATTACTGGCGTAAATGTCTTCGATGCATCTGGGAAGAGCGAGAGACAGAAGCGGATCATTCCAAAAGTTCCGACCTTGTCGAGCACGCCAAGCAAGAGCACTGATGTACCTGGTGTTCCTGACGCAGCAGCATCTGGTAACCATGTGTGCAAAGGCCACAGCGGTGCCTTGATTGCGAAGGCGATAAAGAATCCAAGGAAGAGCAGATTCTGAGTGGTTGAGCTCATGTAATTATGCATCTGCGAAAGCTCAGTAATGTCGAAGGTTGCTCCGCCATTCTTACTTGAGATGACGTAGAGGCCAATGATTGAGGCGAGCATCAAGAGGCCACCGAAGAGGCTAAAGAGCAAGAACTTCACGGCAGCTGCGGCGCGTTCTCCGCTGCCGTATCCACCAATAAGGAAGTAGACCGGAATCAACATCGCTTCAAAGAAGACGTAGAACAAGAAGACATCGGTGGCAGCAAAGACGCCAATCATCATCGTTTCAAGAACGAGGATAAGAATGTAGAAGACCTTGGCAGACCAACGCCCACCTTCAGATTCATTCCATCCCGCTAAGACAACAATCGGGGTAAGAAGAACTGCAAGAAGTATGAGAACAAGTGATAGGCCATCAACGCCCACTGCGTAGTTGATTCCGAAGGATGGTATCCACTCTGCAGATTGAACAAATTGGAAGGCGGTATTTGATTCATCAAAGTTGAGCCACATCATGATCGCTGAGATAGCTACAAGAATCGTGGTGCCAAGGGCTGCCTGCTTGACGCGAAGTACCTGCTCAGCAGGAATTACTGCAATCAGTAAAGCACCGACTAGCGGAAGGATTCCAAGAAGTGTTAACGAGCTCATAGCGTGACCACCCAAATTCCTGCAATCAGAGCGACCGCACCTATAAGGATGAGAGCGGCATAGCTACGTGCAAATCCTGATTGAGATCTACGTAAGGTCGCACCAGCGCCGAGCGCTGTTCGTCCAATTCCACGAACTGCGCCATCAACAACGTTCTCATCGCCCTTAACGAGTAAGCGAGTAAGCACTTGGCCAGGACGCATAAAGACAGATTCGTTAAATGAATCCTGCAAGAGATCCTTACGAGCGATTCGGGTAAAGATTGAGACGTTCTGTGGAGCCACTGCATCAATTTCAGAGAGCTGATACTTGATGAATGCGATACCAACGCCGATCGCAACAGCGGTCAGCGCCATCGCAGAAACAACGATTGGTTCAAAGAGGTGTTCTTCATAGTGGTCTTTACCGTGATCACCGAAGACTGGGTTGAGCCAATTTTTCAGCGCATCTCCGCGATAGAAGAGCAGGCCTGAAGTAACAGAGCCGATCGAGAGAATGACCATTGGGAACCACATTAAGAATGGTGATTCGTGTGGATGCTGATCTTCTTCCCAGCGCTTTGGACTGGTGAAGGTCAGAATCATTACGCGAGTCATATAGAAGGCGGTAATTACTGCGCCAAGGAGAGTAATTGATCCCAAGAGAATTCCCTTAAATCCACCTGCATTAAATGCAGTTTCAATAATCAGATCCTTTGAATAGAAGCCTGCAAATGGTGGAACACCAATAATTGCAAGGTAGCCAAGGCCGAAGGTAATAAAGGTAATCGGCATAAATTTACGGAGCCCGCCATAACGTCTCATATCAACGCTGTCATTCATGCCGTGCATGACTGAACCGGCACCCAAGAACATTCCCGCCTTGAAGAATCCGTGTGTAAGCAAGTGCATGATTGCAAATGCATATCCGGCAGGTCCGAGGCCAGCGCAGAGGACCATGTAACCAATCTGCGACATGGTCGATGCAGCAAGCGCCTTCTTAATGTCATCTTTTGCAGTACCGATCACAGCGCCGAAGAGCAAGGTAATTGCACCGACGATGACGACGATCAACTGCGCAGTTGGAGCTGCATCGAAGATGAAGTTTGAACGAACGATGAGGTAGACACCTGCTGTCACCATTGTTGCTGCGTGGATCAACGCTGAAACTGGAGTTGGGCCAGCCATCGCATCACCAAGCCAAGCTTGTAATGGGAACTGGGCAGATTTACCTGCTGCTGCAACGAGCAACATAATTCCGATTGCAGTCAAAGCTGTCTCGGATGCACCTTCTGAAGCCTCTTTCACGCCTGCAAAGGAGACAGTGCCAAGGGTTGCAAATGCAATCATGATGGCGAAGGAGAGCCCCATGTCGCCAATACGGTTCATGACAAATGCCTTCTTAGAAGCTGTGGCATATGCCGGCTTCTGATTCCAGAACCCAATCAATAGGTAAGAAGCTAAACCAACGCCTTCCCAACCGACATAGAGGGTTAAGTATGAATCGCCAAGAACAAGTAAGAGCATCGCTGCAATAAAGAGGTTGAGATAAGCAAAGAAGCGGCGACGGTTCTCATCGTGTGACATATAGGAGATGGAGTAGATGTGAATCAGAGTTCCAACGCCGGTAATGAGTAGAACGAAGCAAATTGAGAGTTGATCAAGTAGCAGGCCAGCATCTACTTGGAATGAGGCGACATCAATCCAGGTAAATAACTTCTGGCCGATAGCGCGTTCTTCAGTTGGACGAGAAAGCATCTGTGAGAGCTGATAGAGGCCCACTCCAAATGATGAAGCTGACATCGCGGTACCTAGTAAGTGTCCCCACTTATCGGCGCGACGACCTGCAAGCAAAAGTGTGATGGCTCCCAATAGCGGGAGCGCGATGAGATAGACCAGAGATGATGAAGTAACCATTTTTATCGCTTCAACAAACTAGCATCATCGATAGATGCTGAACGGCGCGAACGATAGATAGCGATAATGATGGCAAGTCCGACTACTACTTCGCAGGCTGCCACAACCATCGTAAAAAATGCAGTTACTTGTCCTTCAAGGGTTCCATTAATTCTTGAGAAGGTAACTAAAGTGAGGTTTGCTGCATTGAGCATCAGCTCGATACACATAAAGACAACGATTGCGTTGCGGCGAACAATCACGCCGATGGCGCCGATTGTGAAGAGTAGGCCAGCTACATAGAGGTAGTTATACGGATTCACTACTTCTCCTCCTGCACTGTGTTATCAACTTCGCCGAGTTCAAATTGGCTTGACTCCAACATATCTCCACGCGCTTTAAGCGTTGCAGAGATTGAGTTTGGAGCTGGAGTGCCATCTGGAAGAAGAGCTGGAACATCGACTGCGTTGTGACGGGCATACACACCTGGGTTTGGAAGTCCGGCGGCAGAGGCAAGTGAACCTGTGCGGAAGCGAGCGATCGCTTGTTCGCGCTGCGTTGGTCGCGCAACTGTGCGTTGATGATGCGCAAGCACCATCGCGCCGAGAGCTGCAGTAATCAAAAGCGCAGAGATCGCTTCGAAGGCGAAGACGTAATCTGAGAAGAGCAGCTTGGCTAGCCCTTGCACATTTCCATCTTTATTTGCTTCAGCAAGTCCAATCGCTGGGCGCCCCAATGCTGCGCGGCTAATAAGAGATACCAACAAACCACCGAAGCCAAGAGCCGCAGTTATTGCAATTGCGCGAAGACCAGGAATTGTCTCTGTCAGTGAATCAGAGGCATCGACTCCGACCAACATCAAAATAAAGAGGAAGAGCATCATGACTGCGCCTGTGTAGACAACAATCTGAACGATTCCAAGGAATACAGCATCTTGTGCAATATAGAAGAGTGCAATCGTGATCATGATCCAGGCAAGAAGAAGCGCTGAATGAACAGCTTTCTTCACAACCAGCATTCCGATTGCAGCGATGACAGAGAGTGGTCCGAGAACCCAGAACATCACCGCTTCAGGAGTTTGAATTGTCAACATTAATTGGCTCCCTGTGAAGGATGAGCTTCCTTAACATCACCGTTGTAGTAATTGGTATCGGTCATGCCTGGATACATGGGATGAGGTGGTGCCAACATTCCTTGGCGAAGTGGAGCGAGTAGATCTTCCTTTTCGAAGATCAACTTTTCACGCTTGTCATCTGCAAGTTCATATTCATTAGTCATTGTCAGCGCACGAGTTGGGCACGCTTCAACGCAGAGTCCACAGAAGATGCAGCGAAGATAGTTAATTTGATAGACCGCGCCATGGCGTTCTCCAGGGGACATTTGATTGCCAGGAGTGTTATTGCCACCTTCTACATAAATTGCATCTGCCGGACATGCCCAAGCGCAGAGTTCGCAACCGATGCACTTTTCAAGTCCATCTGGGTGGCGGTTAAGTTGAT
>CAZSWE010000029.1:0-10949 GCA_964610715.1 uncultured Candidatus Planktophila sp. | reverse complement strand
GGTACGACAGTGTTAACAAGTCCCATTGAAAGCGCTTCCTGCGCATCATATTGACGCGTTAAGAACCAGATTTCGCGAGCCTTCTTCTGGCCAACACTTGCCGCAAGTAGCCCTGAACCATATCCACCATCAAATGAACCAACCATTGGTCCGGTCTGACCAAACTTTGCATTCTCGGCAGCAATCGAAAGATCGCAGACAACGTGAAGAACATGTCCTCCACCAATAGCCCAACCTGCAATCATTGCAACAACTGGTTTCGGTGTGCGACGAATTTGTACCTGAAGGTCTAGAACATTGAGTCGACCAACGCCTTGTTGTGAAAGTGTGTCATTTCCGAGATAACCATCATCACCGCGAACGCTGATATCTCCGCCTGAGCAGAATGCTTCATCACCCTGGCCAGTCAAAATAATGACGCCAACTTCTGCGTTATCGCGCGCTAAATCAAAGGCAGCTTTTAATTCAATAATTGTTTGTGGACGAAATGCATTTCGTACCTCTGGGCGATTAATCGTGATCTTTGCAATGCCGTCGCCGATTTCATATTTGATGTCAGTAAAGGACTGCCCACCCGGACCGGTCACCCAGGTAGGGATGGTTCGGTCACCAAAATCACGCTTTATCGGCTTGCTCACGATTCCTCCAATTGGTCTACGAGCGATAGCCTACGCGGGCAATGGAGCAGAACGCACAACGAGAACTTCGCGCAGTCAGTCCCGAATGGACGCTGCGCGAATTGATGGCTCGTATCGCTAAGGCCTTGGTCTCTGATGGACCAGCCCTGGCCTTCTCCTCCACATCATTTACCAACGTCCCTCCAAGAATCAGCATCGTGGTCAAGACCACAGGTAGCTCGGGAGTAGCGAAAGAAGTTGGGCTATCTAGCGCAGCGTTACTTACATCAGCGAAGGCATCACATAAGTTTCTTGGAGCAGAGTTTGGAAATACCTGGTCACTCTTACTACCACTCACTCATATAGCAGGCATCAATGTTCTTATTCGTTCTCTTGAGCTAGGAACAGAACCAATTGATCTTCGCAATTATGAAGGTGAATATCCACATGCAGAATTCACTGCCATCGTTCCTACGCAACTATTTCGCGCGCTCAATGGCGATAATCGATTGCTCAGGCATTTACAGGCTGCCAAAGCAGTACTTGTAGGTGGAGCAGCTCTTGCACCTGAAGTACAAATACAGGCTAGTGCAGCGCAGATAAATGTTGTCACTTCATACGGCTCCTCTGAAACTGCTGGCGGCTGTGTGTACAACGGAAAGCCACTTGATGGAGTAGAAGTTTCGATTACCCCTGAAAAGAAAATCGCTCTTAAAGGCGCTGTACTTGCAACAACTTATTTAGGTGCTCAGACGCTCTGGGATACAAATATCAATGATGGCTGGTTAATCACAAGCGATAGCGGTCGCATTGAAAATGAAAAGTTAATTGTTGAAGGACGCGTTGATGATGTAATCATCTCTGGCGGCGAAAACATTTCTCTGTCAGCAATTGAAGGATCACTCCATGCCAATTTCCCACATAAAACTTTTGCAGCTTTTGCGATTAAGGATCCGCAGTGGGGCGATGCGCTGCATGTGGCTGTTGCTGGAGATGGCTTTCCGTCTGAGAGCGAGCTAAACGATTACCTCGTTGAGAAATTTGGTGCACCTTCCAAACCAAAGGGATACCTTTATCTGCCTGAACTACCACTTATAGGTATCGGCAAGGTCGACCGAAAGAAGTTACAAGAACTATTAATGGAGGCGCCAAATTAACATTTGGATTCAAGGTGCCCGCCCTCGCACACTTCCAGCTGCGATTGGGCCTGTTCTTGTTGCAACCGTTCTGGCAGGTAGCGCATGGCGCCCTTTGCAGGCGCTGCTTGCGCTGATTGTCGCTCTTGGTCTACAGATCGCAGTGAATTACTCCAATGATTACTCAGATGGAATCCGCGGAACAGATGATGTGCGCGTTGGACCAATTCGCCTCACTGCATCCGGTTTGGCTTCAGCTAAAGCGGTAAAGCGTGCAGCGTTTATCTCATTTGGCGTTGCCTGTGTAGCAGGGCTAGCGCTGGCAGCAACGTCTTCGTGGTGGATCTTGATTGTCGGAGTGATTTCAGTTCTAGCTGCTTGGGGATATACCGGAGGCCGCGCCCCTTACGGATATCTAGGTTTTGGTGAACTCTCTGTCTTTACCTTCTTTGGAGTTGTTGCAACGGTCGGCACTTACTACGTACAGACGCTTGAGTTTTCTGCTGCAGCTTTTGCGGCATCGGTATCAATGGGTTCCCTTTCCTGTGCGCTCTTAGCAATCAATAACATTAGAGATCGTGCACAAGATGCACAGGTTGGTAAGAAGACTTTGGCGGTGCGTTTGGGAGATCAAAACGCTCGCCGCTTCTTTATCGCGCTCTTAGCCTTGCCTTACATATTCGCCCCACTCACAGGAAATCCGTTAGCTTTTCTCACACTTGCATCTGCGCCTCACGCCCTTGCAATCGCGCGCGAAGTACGTGCGGGCGCAACTGGCGAAGCGCTTATTCCACTCCTTGGAAGAACCGGCCAACTGCAACTTCACTTCTCTCTCACATTCGCTATCGCGCTCTCGTTCTAGTCGGTAAGCGAAGTTAAGTAGAAGGTATTAGAATCTCACTATGGTTCGTGCGCTAGTAATTCTCTTGCCCCTGGCACTTACTCTCTACACCTTTGTTGAGTGCGCAATGCGCGATGATTCACAAATCAAGAAGATTCCTAAGTGGGGTTGGCTCTTGGTAATTCTCTTCCTGCAACCAATCGGAGGAATCGTTTACCTAGTAATTGGTCGCGTTCGACGTCCACGAGGTCCAAAGCCAGGCAAGAAGAGAATTCTTCCGCCTGATGATGATCCTGATTTCTTACGCAGTATCTAATTAATTAGAGCCCTGAATAGGTGTGTTTACCTGTTCCCCAGACATTTACATATACATAGTTAAATAAAAATGTTGATCCTGCAAATATGCAGAGCCATGCCGCGCGACGACCACGCCAACCGACAGTTACACGCGCATGCAGATAAGCAGCGTATGCAACCCAGGTAATAAATGCCCACGTCTCTTTTGGATCCCATCCCCAGTAACGTCCCCAAGCACTCTCTGCCCATATAGCGCCAGCGATTACTGAGAAGGTCCAGAGTGGAAAGACAAATGCAACGAGGCGATAAGAGAGTTGATCAAGTACTTCAATAGATGGCACGCGTTGCAGCCATGCTGGGCGACCACCACGAGATTCAAGTCGCTCGAGATAGAGATAGGCACCAGCAACAATGTTTGCAAAGAGGAAGACGCCACCAGAGATGATTGCTGCAACTACGTGGATGACTAGCCATGTTGATTTAAGCGCTGGGACAAGTGGGGCGCTATCGCGATAGAGCAGGGTGATGGCAGTTCCAAGAGTAAGTAACGCAGCAAGAGATACAAATAGCCCAAGCCAACGTAGATCATATTTACGTAGCGCAGCTAAATAGGCCCCAGTAAATGCGAGAGCTCCTGTAATTGAGAACTCATACATATTGCTCCAGGGAACATGCTGATTCGAGATTCCACGGGCAATTACTCCACCAAAAAGGAGGATAAATCCAATGGCCATCAACGTTGTTGCGATGCGCGCAGCTTTCTCAGTGCGCTTGTAATCAAGAGTCTTTACTAACTTGCTTCCCGTGGTGGCATCTTTAGATTCAGGAGTGCGCACCGCGAAGGCAGTTTCAAAGGCGTGGGCTACAAAGGAGAGAGCAAAGACAGCCATGGCAGCGTAAACCAGGTTGTTGGAGATGTATGCCCACTCTGTCATCGCTACTTACCTTCCTTTACTGCTTGAATAAAGTTTTTTATCTCTGCATCAAGTCCTGGCGCATCATTTTTTGATAAGCCAGCTACTTCAACACCTGTACTGGTCTCGCGAATCCAAATTCTTCTGCGGCGACCATATAAAGATGAAAGTAATCCAAGAACCGCAACAATACCTCCAAGGAGCGCATAGTTCTTTCCGGGATCTTTCACGATCTGCAGATTGACCCAAGGCACAACTGTTTCAAGTGTGATGGAGCCCTCAGGGTATGTATAAGTCCCACCAGGTTTAACTGAACCTAAACCGATTTTCTCAAGGGTTTCAGTGTTTAAGCGATAGACAGATTGTGGAACGCCCGAGTCGAGCCCCATGTCACCCTTCCAAATAGAGAAGAGCAATTTAGGGTCTAAGAGTTCAGGAAAGATAGAGATAGAGCCTTGACCTTCAAGGCGTTGATTTGTTGGCAGAAAGTTTCCGACAAATCCAACTGGCGGATTCGCATCAGGAACTTTGATTGCACCAATCGAGCGAAGGTTTCCATCTTGTGGCAAGAATGGCACTGGACCTTGCAGCGCAACGTTGCCTTGCGAATCTCGCACTGTAACAACTGGGCTGTAACCATTTGCTTGTAGGTAGACACGGGAGTTACCAAAAGTTAGAGGCTTATTGACCTTTAATACTTTCTTCTCGCTCTTGCCATCTTCTGTGATTGTTACCCAAGCTTTGTAGTCGAGAGCCTGATTTGTTCTTGGGTCGTACTCTGCAACAAATCGATCGAGTTTTATTTCAAATGGGGATAGTGATTTCTCATTGGTGAGCTTGCCCAGGGCCAATGAGTCGTAGGTAGTTGGGACGTTGATAAAACGTTCTCCGACGTTGATGATTGCTTCACCGCGCATACCAAAGAGCGCGCCAAAGCTAACGCCGACCAGAATAAGAATGAGTGATAAGTGGAAAAGAAGATTTCCGGTCTCGCGCAGATAGCCCTTTTCAGCAGAGAGCGAGTTTCCTTCTCGCCTGACGCGGAAACGATTCTTACTAAACCAAGCATCGGCGCGATCTAAGGCGCCAGAGGAAGTTACAAACTCTTGGTGAAATTCCAGGCGAGATAAGTTACGTGGAGTTGCGGGTGGTTGTGCGCGCATCGCTTTGTAATGCTCGACGCTTCGTGGCAGAACGCAGCCAGCCAAGGAGATAAAGAGAAGTATGTAGATAGCGCTAAACCAAGGAGAGCCATAGACGTCAAAGAGATAGAAGCGGTCATACCAGCGAGCCTCGCTGGGACTGTTGATATAGAAATCACGTACAGCGATGGGGTTGGTGATTCTCTGTGGAATTAAAGAGCCAGGGATTGCAGCAATTCCTAAGAGCATCAAGAGAATGAGCGCAGTGCGCATACTTGTTAATTGGCGCCAGCCATATCGCAGCAGCGCAATAAAGCCAATCTCTGGGACTTCTACCTTCTGGCTCATTAGATCACCGGCACAAAATCTGAAATCCAGGAACGCATCTCAATCATCAAATCGGTCCAGAGACCAGTCAGTTGCAAGATTCCGATAATAATCAAGAAGACTCCACCAACTTTAGAAATCGCGCCACCGCTCTTGAGTGCGACTTTACGAATCTTCTCTGATTTATCGAGAAAGAGACCAGTTGCAATAAATGGAGCACCTAAGCCGATGCAATAACCTAAAGAGAGAATTGATCCGCGCACTGCACTGGATTCTTGAAAAGCTAGCGCCTGCACACTTGCAAGTGCCGGACCAATACAAGGCGTCCAACCAACTCCAAAGAGGAAACCAAGTAGTGGTGCACCGATGAGTCCACCGGTAGTTGATATCCGTGGCTTAATCGTTGGCATCAGTGGAAAAGCTCCAATGAAGATAACGCCCATCAAAATTGTGAGCGCACCTAATACTCGTGTGATGCTCTCTTCGTTGGTGGCAATTCGTGAACCGAGTTCACCGAAGAGCGCGCCATAAGAGATAAAGAGCGCGCTAAATCCTGCAACGAAGAGAAGTGAGCCAAGAAAGACTCTTCCGCGTGCTTGAGAAAAGCCTGCTGCAAATGAGAGATATCCAGGAACCAACGGCAGGACGCATGGAGATACAAAAGAGATAACTCCGGCAAGAACTGCGATGGGGAAAGCGGTAAGTAAGAAGCCATCTAGAAGATGGTTGACTACGAAATCTCTCATTCCGCGCTCACATCCTCAATAAGTTTTGTGAGCGAGGCAACGGTGACAGCCCCTGAAACTCGCGCTGCAACGCCACCGTTTCGATCAATGACTAGAGTCGTTGGAATTGCATTTGCTGGCAGCGATTTACTAAAACCCACCAGAATTGAATCATCAATCAGCGTTGGGTAAGGAATTCCACGGTTGCGCGCAAATGCCTCAGCGTTGACGGGGTTATCACGCGTCAAAATTCCAATGAAAGCGACATCGGTGTACTTCTTAGCTAACGCAGAAAGCGCTGGTTCTTCTGCGCGACATGGCGAACACCATGACGCCCACACATTTACAACTGCGACCTGTCCCCCAGCAAATGAATAGTTTTCACCACTTAAGGTCATACCTGAAATCGCAGGTGCTTTCTGGCGAGAACCTTCTTTGATGGTTGTGACTGCGCCACTGCCGGCAATAAAGCTCTCTTCAGCTTGTGAAGTACCACTTGTTCCACATCCAGTCAGCACAAGCGCTGAAATCAGAATGGGTAGATATCTCTTCATCTTATTTATTCGGTAACAAATGTTTTGCGGGTTCTAGATATGAAGTTCCAGAAATCATGCCATCGTTATCAAAGTGAATTCCAGTAACGGATGCCAAGGTGCACTCACGTTTACGTGGATCATGTAGAAGTTTGCGTCCTTCGACAGCGCTACGCAGAATCCATATAGGTAACTGATGCGAAACTACGATGGCATCTTTTCCTGCCGCCGCCTTCTTGGCATCAAAGATTGCAGCGAGCATTCTAGAAATCTGCTCTTCATATGGTTCACCCCATGATGGCTTCCATGGGTTGTATAGATGTCGCCAAGAAGAGGGATGCTTAAGAACTCCGCTACCTAGTTCAAATGACTTTCCTTCAAAGATATTTGCAGCTTCAATCAGACGCTCATCAGTATGAATCTTGAGCGAGTGCGCACTTGCAATTGGGGCGGCAGTTTCTTGTGCGCGCTGTAAAGGAGAAACATGGAGCGCGCCAAGATCCAACCCTTTAGACCACTCACCAACAGCTTTCGCCATTTCTTGTCCACGCTGCGACAGTCTCCAGCCAGGCTGACGTCCATAGAGAATCTTCTGTGGATTCTCTACCTCGCCATGGCGAACGACATAAACAGTGGAACTCATAGCGTCAAGCATAAAGCGTCCTTAACGAACCCGCTTCGCTAGGGTAGTGACATGGCACCCACCTCCGAGAAAGCTGCCTTTTTCGATGTAGATAACACCCTCGTGAGAGGGTCCACACTCTACTTTCTCGGACGAGGTATGTATCAGCGTGGATTTTTCACAAAGGCTGATATCTCAAGATTTGTAGTAGCCAATATTCGCTTTCGCATGACAGGTACTGAGAAGAAAGAGGTAATCGAGAAATTTCAAAATGCCGCTACCGACTTTATCGGCGGTCATGCAGTCGAAGATATCAAGAAGATCGGTGAAGAAATCTACGATGAATTCGTCTCACCAAAGATTTGGCAAGGAACATTCGAAATTGCAAAGTCTCATTTAGATAAAGGTGAAGATGTCTGGCTTGTTACTGCGGCTCCACAAGATATGGCAAACATCATTGCGCAACGCCTTGGGCTCACAGGCGCGCTTGGCAGCAAAGCACGAATTGAGAATGGCATTTACACAGGTTCATTGGATGGAAAACTTCTTCACGGCGCTGAAAAGGCAATTGCAATTCAAGAGCTAGCAAAGGCCAATGGATTTGAATTGAAGGAGTGCTACTCCTATTCAGATAGCCACAATGACATTCCATTGCTTCAGGCAGTTGGACATCCCTGTGCAATTAATCCAGATGCAATCTTGCGAATCCGCGCACTTGCTGAAGGTTGGCCAATTCACGACTTCCGTCGTGCACGTTTTCTCAATCGATTGCTGGGGCCGATGGTCAGCCGCTTTGCCGCGATTGCTGCCTGGCTTACTCCTAGAAAGCGCTAACCCTTACACCTCAATTAGCGCCCACACCCAACTAACGGCTATCGTTGGCAGGTTATGGAAATTCGCTCTTATGCAGATTATTTACGCGCACTCGATGATGCCGCGCTTATTTCCATGTTTACTCACAGGCCCGATCTAGTAACTCCAGTTCCTCCAGATGTTGCCAGTTTGGCTGTCCGAGCGTCCTCTGCACCTAGCCTGGCCCGCGCAGTTGATGCGCTGAATAAGTGGCAGTTACAAGTGCTTGAAGTCTGTGCGATTTTAGATGAACCATTTACTGAAAAGGAAGTCACTGCGCTCACCGAAAAGTCAGCGCTCTTTATTCTTCCTGGATTGATTGAACGCGGCTTGTTATATGTAGATAAAGATGGAATGCGCACTCCCACAAATCTCAAAGAGGTTTTAGGAAGTGAGATTGCTGGGCTTGGGCCGGCATCTATGGCAAAGTTAAAGTTAAAGAAGCTAGATGAAGCCCCTGCCGCAGCCAAGAAAGTTCTCGAGGCGATGGTCTGGGGCCCACCACGCGGGACAATTACCGATATCAAGAAACCATCAGCGGGTGTGGCTTGGTTACTTGAAGAAGGTTTCCTCGTTCCATTCAATCAACAGACTGTGGTCTTACCTCGTGAAGTTGCCATCTATCTACGTGGCAATAAGGTGCACCGCCAACTCGAAGTTGCGCAACCGGTCATCAGTGCAAGTAAGCGTGATGAACGTAGTGTGCAGTTAGCAGCGATTGCCAACATCACAACCTTCCTTCGCTGGACTGAAGAAGTTCTTAACTATTGGGCGCAAGAGCCGGCAAGCGCTCTTCGTTCCGGAGGTCTCGGTGTCCGCGAGTTAAAAGAGCTCTCACTACATTTAGGTGTCGATGAAGTATGCGCTGCCTTTATTGCAGAAGTTGCATATGTCGCTGGACTTCTCACTATCGAAGCCGATGACAAGATTCTTCCGACAACACAATTTGATATCTGGTTGATGCAGAGCGCCTCTTCTCGTTGGCAAGCGCTGACATCTGCCTGGTTAATCTCTTCACGACTTCCTGGGTTAGTTGGAAAAGAGGGAAGTAAGAACGTTGCTCCACTTGGCCCTGAACTCGATCGCGCTAGCGCTGCCAGCACCCGAAGGCTGGTACTTAACCTGCTCAATGAGAACAGGGGCGTGGCAGTAGATGCGCAATCACTTTACGATGCAGCGCTCTGGCTTTCTCCAAGTAAGCGTTCCGGTGGGCTTCAGAAAGATTATCTCTTATGGAACCTGCGTGAATGTGAATGGCTAGGAATCACTGGCCAAGGTGTAATTTCGCAATACGGAATTGATTTTCTTGATGGTGCAGATTGTTCAGCAATCGATAGCGACCTTCCTAAAGCAGTCGATCACATCTTGATTCAAAGTGATAACACTGCAATTGCGCCGGGGCCACTAGAACATGAAGTCGCACAAGAACTCGCCCTCATTGCAGATGTCGAATCTCGCGGTGGTGCAACGGTCTTTAGATTCTCTGAAGGTTCTATCCGCCGCGGGCTAGATCATGGTCGCACCGGTGATGAGATTGCTAAGTTCTTAGCGAAAACTTCTAAGACTCCGATGCCACAACCTTTGGAATATTTGATTGCAGATGTGGCGAAGAAGCATGGCAAATTGCGCGTTGGAAATACCGCATCCTTTATTCGCTGCGAAGATCCGGCGCTAATTGCACAAATCATTGGTGATAAGCGCCTTGAGATATTGGGCCTTCGTCGCATCGCACCTGAAGTTCTCATCTCAACTTTTGATGCAGCAGAGGCGATGCATATTCTTCGTAGCTACGGATATCTTCCTGCTGGTGAAGATGCCAAGGGGCTCTTACTCAGCGGTCCGCGCGTGCTGCGCGCACAAGGAAGAGCGCGTCCGCCCAGAATTATTGGTGAGTATGAAAAACCTGATGAACTGTTGATTCAGAACGCGCTGCGAGCGCTACGTACCGGCGAAAAATCTAGTCGTAAGCAGAGCACCATGCGCAATATCGCAACTGAAGCGCTTGGCTCTCTTCCACGAACTACGGCTAATGAGACTCTCGAGCTGCTCAGTGATTACCTACAAAATCAGCCGAATAAATCGTTGTCCATTGGATATGCCGATAACAATGGCTTGGTATCGCATCGCATCATTGATCCGCTGAAGTTATCTGCAGGTTCACTCCTTGCGCGCGACCATGCAACAGGTGAAGTGCAGACCTTTAGAATCGCGCGAATTACAGGGGTGGCAGCGTTATGACGAGCGAGAAATCCACCGAATACGGCAGACTTGAGCCTATGTTGGCAGCCCTCGAAGCGTTGGTTCGTTGCGAATCACCTAGTGAAGATTTAGAGGCCTGCGCTGAAGTTGTTCGACTAGCGAGCGATATCGCAACTCGCGTCTTGGGTGTTCCTGCGCAGATTAAAACTATTGAAGGTCGACCAGTCTTCTGGTGGGGATCTGAGAAACCAGAAGTACTCGTACTTGCTCATCTCGACACAGTGTGGCCGCATGGTTCATTTCAACCAGTGTGGGATATCCAAGGAGATGTTCTCCGCGGCCCCGGAACATTCGATATGAAAGCTGGATTTATCCAAGCTCTCTATGCGCTCAAGGGAATTGAAGGACCAGTTGCGCTCGTTGCAACTACAGATGAAGAGACCGGTAGTCGCGCATCCAAGGCGCTGATTCAAGAACTTTCGGCAAGCGCAAAGGCAGTTCTCGTTTTAGAGGCATCCCTCAATGGCAAGGTAAAGACTGGTCGTAAGGGAACAGCGATGTACCAAATCAAGGTAATTGGTCTGGCATCTCATGCCGGCCTTGATCCCGAGAAAGGTGTCAACGCCACTACTGAAATTGCTCACGCAATTTTGGCGCTCGGTAAATTAGAGAACTCTGAGCACGGAACTACTGTTGTGCCAACCCTTCTACGCTCAGGAAATACCACCAACACTGTTCCTGATC